>JBMYQZ010000148.1:0-5393 GCA_049601855.1 Limisphaerales bacterium
GCCGGAGACCGAGCCGACCATGTTGTTGTCGGTATCGACCAGAAGCTGGCTGCCGACCGGGCGCGGCGAGGAGCCCCAGGTCGAGACCACGGTGGCCAGGGCGATCTTGCGGCCCTCTTCGAGCCAGAGATCGCCCATGTGCGAATCTGCAACCGCCAGCCCAGTGGGATGTATCTTCTTGTAATCAAACAACCATCGCTGTTCTTCCCCAGTTGACTCCTTTTCGCTGTACCACGATTCGCGACAGGTCGTGAATCGACAGAAACCCGCCCCCCTTCAAAACGTCAGTCAACCAGCATGACGAAACCAGAATCTGCCCCTCGGGTGCGGCATCGGCAAACGGCTGTGAATGCAACGCCGGCAAAGCATGAATCTCCGGTTCCTCACCATAGTGCAGCGTCACTTTGCGGGCGGTATGCTCAGCCAATTTGTTCCGCAACTCGAAAGGAAAATCCCATTGCGCGCCAACTCGATGCGGTGCCGTGTTGAACTCCAGCACATCGCCCCATTTCAAATTGACCGCCGGTGCCTTGGCGTCGGACAGCAAACTGTCGATATCATGCACCGTCACCTCGTAGGCTCCATCCGTAGGTCGATGCAGCCGGATCTCGGACAGATCCGAAAAATGGAAATAGGCGGGCATATCCTTATGCGGGAAGGCGTGGGAAATCAGCTCCAGCAATGTGAATTCTGAATAGCGTTGATTCTCCCGCAATAGCACGGGCCATTTATATCCACTGTCCTTGTGCAGCAGGGTGATCGCATCTCCCCGGGTAGAGACGTAATCCGCACCCGCGTCAACCAGTTGCTTCCGCAACGTCTCGTAGAGACGCCGATCAGACTCCTTCGTCCGATCCGAACGCAACACTGAGAACACCCGATCCAAAGGCGTTTTGCTCTTCGCGTCCTTTGGGTTTGGATTGGCTCCCGCCTTCAACAACAGCGACACAATGTTGGTATCCGGTTTCGCGCCGGCCTTCGCCAACATGACCAACAACTCTGGACTCGAACTCCGCCGGCCCATCAACCGCCCAACAAGGAACGGGGAGAATTCTTGTCATCGTAGATAAAACTCGGATCGCCGCCCGCTGCCAACAATTCCGCCACCAATTCGAGCCGATCGTCATTCATCGTATGGTTCACGATCGAAACCAACGGAGTCGTCGTGGTCCGGTTGAACTTCCGCCAGCGACTGCTATCCTGCCCCCGTGGCACAGGAACTCCTATCCGTCCGCATCGACAAATGGCTCTGGGCCGTGCGCCTCTTCAAGAGTCGTTCACTGGCGGCTACCGCCTGCACGGCAGGACACGTGAAGCTCGACGGGAACACGATCAAGCCAGCCCGCGAGATTCGGGTGGGCGACACGATTCAGGCGCGAGCCAACCGGGTGAAACGCACCGTCAAGGTGCTGGCACTGCTGGAGCGGCGCATTGGGCCGAAGCTCGTTGAAAACTGCTTCGAGGACCTGACACCCGCCGCCGAATTTGAAAAAGCCCGGCAGACCACTCAAGGCGGTGTCCCCGTTCGTGACAAGGGATCCGGCCGGCCGACCAAGAAACAGCGTCGTCAGTTGAAGCCGTTTACTGGATAAGCTACTTCCTTACCGAGATCGGCCAGACGCCATTCTTGATCGATTCCAGCTCCAGTTCGTCGGGATCCAGTACGACGTGCTTCACTCGTTGTCGCTTCCAGGTGTAGGTTATGTGCACCAACCCGTCGTCGCTCTGAATGACCGCAGGATAGGAGAATTCCGACTTCACTTGCTGTTCCAGAATCATTGCCGCCGACCAGTTGATACCATCATCGGAAACGGCCACGTTCAGCATGTTTCGCCCACGCCATTTCCCTTCACTCCGCTGCGTATGATTGTAGACCAAGAGCTGCCGCCCGTCCTTCAGCGTTACCGCGTCCGTGCCGGCATTCGGATTGGGCAACGTCGTCGCAGTCATCTTGCTCCACGTCTTCCCGCCATCCTTTGACCAACTCGTTGTGATCGCCTTCTCTCGACTGCGACAGAGGATCTGCAAGCGCCCATCCTTGTGGGTCAGGATCGAGGGCTGGATGGCATTGAACTCCTTTCCGTCATTGATCAGACCGACTCGCTCCCAGCTGTGTCCCAGATCACGCGTCCGTTCGAAATGTACGCGCCAACCATCGTATTCCGTGCTGGAGCCCGCGAGTATACTGCCGTCTGGAAGCAGGACCGGTTTGTTCTTCACGGGGCCGTCGATTCCCTCTGGCAATCGCCGCTGATCCCGAAAGGAGCGACCGCGGTCATAGGAAACCAACAACTCGCCCCACCATTTCTGCGGACTTGGCCCAACCTTGAAATACAATTGCAACGGAGCATCGCCCGGTGGCTGGAAAAGCACCGGATTCCAACATGGCCAGCGATGTTCGCCATTGTCAGTCCGGTGTTGAACGCCGTTGGCGACCTCTTTGGCTCCACTCCAACCACCACCATCGTGATAACTCGTCCAGATTCCGACATCCTTGTGCCCTTCCTTGGTGCCACCGAACCAGGCCGCGGTAAACCCGCGGGAAGTCTCCACGATGGTTGAGGCATGACATTCTTTGAATTTCGCCTTCGTGAAAATGAACTCCTCTTTCACCAAGCCCGGCCGCATCGATTCCAGGCTTTCACCGGGCCCCACCACCGCCATGTCGATGCTGGACCAGGTAACCGCTTCCCGGTGATTCAGGTAATACATACGGCCATCCTCAGCTCCGACGAGGAGATCCGGTTTCCCGTCCTTGTCGAAATCACAGACGGTCGGGCTTGAGGTGTGTCCGGCGACGTTACGCTTACCGAGATTCCCCATCCGCTTAAGCACATGCCGCCCCTTCCGCGTCTCGGCGTTTCGATACCAGATGGCATTCTCGGAATTCACCAACACGTCGAGCCGCCCATCGCCGTCCCAGTCAACCACCGAGATCTTGTAACGCCCGCTGCGTCCGGCCGTAAGCGCATTGAGGCGAATCGGCTCATTATCTTCATCGATGAAAACTCGCCGTGGAGGATCCAGCACCGCAACACCCCTCTTTTTCCTTCGTTCATACAGGCAGAGGTAACCCTCACTGTCTAGGAGCACCAAATCGGTCAGGCCGTCCTTAGTGAAGTCGATCGCCATCGGCGTCGTACGCCATTGCGTGACCAACTGATTCTCCGAGCCGTCCCACCAGAACCACTTCGGCTTGGGCATGCTCGAACTCAATGTCACTGCCTGTGCCGCAGCAAGCTTGGGAGCGTTTTTTGTCCCGACGTTTCGATACCAGAGTATTTCTCCCCAGATGGAATTGATGATCAGATCATGCAGACCGTCATGATCCCAATCGGCCACGGACAACGTCGTGTAACCCCATTTAGCCTCGCACGGACTTTGAATTGAACCGTTGGGCCCGGCCAGAATGCGAAGCGTCTTGCCGCCGGCCGAAAGATTCTTCACCCGTGCCCATTTGGGATTCTTCCCCCCGGTCAGGTTTTCGAAGAAGCCAACATAGCCCGCGGTATTGCCGGAGATGATGTCCTCGTCGCCATCACCATCCCAATCCACGCAGAACGGAGTCGCAAGAGCCCCGTATTTGAGAGTGGATGCTTCCTGCTCAAAATAGACCGGTGCCTTGAACTGGGGCACACCCTTGAACGTCCGGCCCGTGTGTTCCACGAAGGCCACCCGACCGTCTTCGTCCCCCACGATCAAATCCTGGTCGCCGTCGCCATCCCAATCAATCGCCGTCGGGGTGATCATCTGCAGATCCATCACCAAGGGGTCACCATCGGCGGTGTTCATCTTCCGGCCGTTGGCATAGACCGGTTGGGTTCGCGAACCGGTATTCTCGAAGTAGGTGAAGCCATCGAGAAACTCCCCACACAGAAGATCCAGATCCCCGTCTCCATCAAAGTCGGCAAAATTTGGTGACGGCCAACCATAAACATCGATCACAGACCCTCCCGCGGTCAGCTTGCGTTCCGCGGCATAGTTCGGTTTCTGGTCCGAGCCGTCGTTTCGCATCAGAAAAACGTATCCATGCAACGGCCCGTTGTGCCAGACACCTTGAGCGTCATACGCGTGATCCCACTCCAAGTCTCCCCAGTAGCCGATACCGGCGATCAGATCTTGGTCGCCGTCTCCATCGTAGTCGACGTAACGCCACATTTTCGCCCGCGTCTTGCCGGCAACCAGCTTCACGTTGGACACCAACTTTCGTGTCTTCCCAAAACCGTTCTTTCGAAAGTCAATCAACTCATGTCCGTCGCGCAATACCCGCGCCCTTCCGTTCACGTGACTCACCTGCATGTTGTGCCCGGCCTTGCCCACCCGCTTGGCCGCCTTGAACACCGGAAACTTCTTCCCCTTTCCGTCCCCCGGATTCTCGAAGAAGTACACACCGTTGTAAGGCTTGTCCGGACACGCCACAACCATGTCGAGATCCCCATCACCATCCCAGTCCATCGGCAACGGCCACGCCCACAAGCCAACACCCAGGTCAACGGTCAGTCCCGGGTTGTTATACTTCAGTCGTTCCAGCCCCGCTCCGTTCGACTGAACGGCAATCAGCAACAGCAATACCACAATTCGCATGGCGCGGTTATAGAAGCAAAGGTGTCCCCCGAAAAGCCCCGGCATCACTTCGGCACCCGCCTGCCTGTCAACTTTGCCCGCAAGGAATCATGAGGCTGATCACGCCTACCATCTCCCTTCTGCTGGCAGCGCTGCAATTGGCGTCCGCCGATTGGAATCTCAATCAATCCTCGGATCAGGACCGCAAAATCCGCGACCGCTACAAGACGATTCTGCTCCGAAACCTGTTCCGGAAACGCGCCTTCGATCGCGTGCCTGATTCCTGCGCCGTCCACGAGGGGCTCGACCATTGGATCAACCACCTCCACCGGCAGACCTATTCCGAGGGAACCGAAGACAACGCCAATCTGATCTTGGGCCAGATCTGCGACGGGCAGTTCAATCACGCGGACGCAACCCGTGCGTTGAAAGGGGTGAAACAGACCAACCATTCCAATTACCGGATTCTGCTCGGCAAACTCTAGCAAGTCTTCAAGTCCAACGTTCCCTACCCCAACCAATATGAATTTCACCGCCTGCTCATCGACCATGACACCGACCCGAAGGGCGACGCCGTCAAGCCCCTCCAATCCGTGATCACAACGCCGGACCTCACCTCCCATCAACGTCCCCACTTTGGCCGAACTCGCAATCACCGCGGATCAGACCAGGGCGGAATCGCCGGCTACGAACTGATCACCAAGAGCGACTACTATGCCTCCAATCGCCTGACCGCCGTTCGCGGTCTCTTGGAACGCTACCCCAAGGTCGGCGCCTGGGATCTCGCCGCCAAAGCCCCCATCCCGGCCGGTCCTTCCCGCCATAAAGAC
>JBMYQZ010000148.1:5403-9728 GCA_049601855.1 Limisphaerales bacterium
CACGTTGCTCGCTGTCGACCCCATCTTCGCGCAGGCCAATCGCGAAGCCTGTCCCGCCCTGTCTCGCCAAATCCCGCTCCATTCGAAGCAATTCCCGAACAGCGAACACGCCGCCCAACTCCTCGGCCTGCTCTGTGAACATTCGGAGGAATTCGGCAAGCCCGTGCAACCGTATTCCCTCATCCATGGCTCAGGTGAATACAGCCTTCGCTCCGTCAGCAAGTGGACGGACTTCATCGAGGACTGGGAGTTCACGCCAGGCACTCCCTTCAAGGCCGTCGGGGACCTCAAGAAGGCGCCCCTGACCGTCGGGGCACCACCACGTAGACCAAGGCGCCGGCGGAAGATACGGCCGGCTATATACCCGTCGGCCGTATCCTCGGACAAACCCCCGAACGATCACACAACTCTTCTGCTTTCGCCAGCACCCCTCTCCGCTCCCCGCAGGCCCGTCGAGCAACCTTCGCCCTTGGCGCCAGCCAAGTCGTCCGCGTCTGGATCCCCGACCAACTCGTCTTGGACCCCATGGACACGCCCGGGAGAGCCCATCCCAACGCGCTCCGCTTCCCAGCCGATCTGAAAGCCGGCAACAACGAGATCCTCGTCCAGATCGGGAAAGTCGATTGCGCCTGGATGTTCTGCCTCCGCGAAGTCAGCCCCAAGCGTGTCATCGAAATCGCCCGCGCCCAGACCGAGAATGGTCCCAAGCCACTTCAAGCACGCGAAAGAAGAAACGAGAAGAGGTTTCCGACGGCTTCGAACAGGACCGCAACCGAAGTCGCAGAAAGACCGCTGTTACCAGGGACGTGACGTCGAAATGTGAAGCGATCTCACGCACTTGACCGAACCGGCCACCGCCATTGATGCTTCGGAGATGCGCCACCTGCTCCTGCTGCTGACCGCCCTCAGCGTCGCCGCCCATGACGTTCACGTCCCCTCTGCCAGATATGTTCCCTCTGCCATCCCGCTCGAGATCGGCACCGGCAAGTTCCGATATCGCCTCGTCCCCAACTGGGCACAGCACAACCGGAAGCAATACCCCATCGGCAACGGCAAGGCCGTCGTGGAAGACCGCCAGGGCAATATGTATTTTCTCAATGGCAGCCGAAAGAACTGCGTCATCGTCCTGAACAAGAAAGGCAAGGTCCTCAAGGCCTGGGGCGACTTCGCTCAAAGCCCACATGGAATCAACATCGTCCGCGAAGGTGACCGGGAGGTTCTCTTCATTTCGGACAACGGCAAGAACGGGAAGATCTACAAGACGACACTGGATGGCGAAGTGTTGTTGACCGTCCCCTGTCCGCTCGAGTCCGGTCTTTATAAGGACGGATCCAACTTTCGCCCGGCCGGAATCATTCCAATCGCGAACGGAGACTTCTTCGTGCTCGATGGCTACGGCAGCGATTACATCCTGCGCTTCAACGCGAAGGGCAAATTCCTGAAGGCGTTTGGCGGCAAGATTGGCAATGGTGAAGCCAAACTCGCCCATTGGGGCCCGCACGGAGGCAACATCGATCGCCGTGATCCGAAGAACCCCATCCTCATCATCGGTCTCAGCGATCAGCAGAAGATCAAGCGCTTCAAACTCGATGGCACCTGGATCGACACCATCCCGATCCCCGGCGGCAATCCTCGCGACATCATCTTCCATCGTGGCCACATCTTCGTCCCGCATCTGGGCGATGACTGGCCCAAGTCACGCAACAACCCGGGCTACATCTCCGTGTTGGATTACGACTTCAAGGTCGTCGCCAATCTTGGTGGCAAACCACCGGTCTATCGCGCCGGAAAACTTCAAGCCATGGAACACAACACCCACGCCTTCTATCATCCGCACGCCCTGTGTGTTTCTCGCGATGGCTCGCTGTATGTCGCGCAAGACGCATCGAACAACACTTACCCGCTGAAGTTCGTCCCGGTCAGGTAAATTCTCACCAGGTTCCGCGCTCGAACCTCTTCCCATCCTTGTCATACACAATCCCGTCGGTCTTGATCACATGTCCATGAATCGGGCAGATGACGAAAATGGAATTGGTGTTCGTCAGCGAAATCCCCGGGTTGATCACCAGATAGGTCACGTTCTCCGGCCGATACTGCTGCCAGTCATAAATCGGAACTCGTTTGGTATCGCTGGGGCACTTCAACGATTTTGGCGGCCCCAACACGTCAAACAGCTGAACGAAATCCTTCGGAAAATGTCGATTGCGATCCAGTTGCATCCACATCAAGGTCGCCACCGACACTCGGAGCATTTGGTTGCCGCATTCCTTGGACTTCAGCCGCAGCTGCGCGTTTCCTGCCGTGTTTTTAATCGCCAGAATCGCGACGATACCAGCCAAGGCCAGTACCATTCCGATCCGGTTCTGTTTTACACGACGCACGCCGCAGGGTGCCTTTCAAGACAGTCGCGCGCCAAGTCTTGTCTTTCCCGGAAGTAATCAGTTATCAGTGAACCGTAATCAGACTGGCCCGCTACCTGATACTGATCACCGTCTACTGATTACTCCCGATCATGGCGACACCTAAGACTGCTCTCAACCGTCTGCGCAAGATTGCCCTCGCGCTCCCGGACACCGTGGAGGGGGAAACTTGGGGTAAACCGCACTTCCGCGTGAACGGCAAGATCTTCTGCGGTTACGGCGAGGAGAACGGCATCACCTGCATCGGCTGCAAGCTTGAGAAGAAGCACGCCTTCAAGATCGTCAAACAAGACGGCCATTGGCTTTCACCCTTTGGCGGCAGGCACGACTGGAAGCATCTGGCGTCTCTCATCAACGAAAGCTACTCGCTCATTGCCCCCAAGCGCTCGCGGGCCAAACTCCTCACTCCCGCCGCCAAACCAAGCAAGACCAAGTCCATCCGCAAGAAGTGAAAACCACACTCGTTCTGTTCCTCGCCCCGTCGATCCTCCTCGGCGCCAACAATTGGCCTTCCTTCCGCGGGATCAATGGCCGAAGTATCGGGTCCGGCGATCCTCCCGTGCGATGGGATATCAAGACCGGGAAGAACATCCGTTGGAAGAAGCCAGTCCCCGGGCTCGCCCTTTCATCACCCATCATCTGGGGCAACAAGCTGTTTCTCACCACCGCCATCGGAACGAAGCCGGACCCGGAGTTCAAACCCGACCCGACCTGGGGCTATCGGATCTTGCGAGAAAAGGACGCATGGAAATTCAATGTCCTATGCTTGGACAAGCACAACGGCAAGCAACTTTGGGAGAAAAACAGCTTCACCGGAGTTCCCAAGCAAGGGCGCCATTCTGAATCTTCCTACGCCAATCCCACCCCGGCCACCGATGGCAAGCGACTGGTGGTGTCCTTCGGTTCCCACGGCATCTACTGCTATGACCTCACCGGCAAACAGCTTTGGAAGAACGGCCTCGGACTTCTCTCCGGCGCCCCATCCGACAACCATAATCTCGATTGGGGCTATTCCAGCTCTCCCATCATTCACGCGGGCAAAGTGATCGTGCAATGTGACACTCCAGAACGCGCCTTCATTGCGGTTTTGGATATTGAAACCGGCAAGGAAACCCTTTCCATCAATCGCCGAGGAACCACCACCTGGGCCACCCCCGCCGCCGTCACACGTGGCAATGACGATCTGATCATCTGCAACGGTTACCAGAACGCCGCCTGTTTCAATCTGAAAACCGGCGAACGCGTCTGGTGGCTCAGCGGCCGTGGTGATATCCCCGTGCCCCGCCCAATCATCGACGGTAGGACCGTCTATCTCACCGCGGCTCACGGTGGCCGCAGCCTCCACGCCATCGACATCGCCTCACGCGGCGATCTCACCCCGACACCGGGTTCCCGCAACCTGCCCGAGGGCATTCGTTGGTGGAGCCCTCGACAAGGATCCTATATCCCCACTCCAATTCTCCACGATGGCATCCTTTACGTCGCCAACGAGCGTGGCATCGTCACCGCCTTCAACCCCGTCAGCGGCACGACCTATTTCACTGAACGACTCAATCCCGGTCGTGGCGGCATGGCCTACGGATCCCCCGTGGCTGCTGGCAACAAGCTGTTTATTCCGCAGAACGATGGCCGGATCCACGTCATCCAAGCCGGCCGTTCATTCCGCAAACTGGCCACCAATGAGATGCAGGAACAGACCATGACCAGTCCCGCCATTGCCGACGGGAAACTTTACATCCGCACCCGCGGTCATCTCTACTGCATCACCAATTCCCCCTGACATGCGAACCATCCTACTCACTCTCCTCCTGTTCACCGGCAGCATGGTCAACCGTCGCACCGCGCTTTCTACGTGCATCGCGACCCTTACTGCTCGCTGCCTTTCCCTCCAGCGCCTCTTTAAGC
>JBMYQZ010000149.1:0-9717 GCA_049601855.1 Limisphaerales bacterium
GCTGTTTCACCTGAAGAAAGATGAGATGATAGGGCGGTCGGACTACGACGTGTTTCCGAAACAAATGGCCGATTCATTTCGGTCGAACGACCAACGCGCGTTGGAGTCGACCAAGCCGATCACGATCGAGGAGATCGCCCCTCACGATGACGGGCTGCATACCTACATCTCCATCAAGTTCCCGATGATGGATGGCGATGACAGGTGCGTCGGCGTCTGCGGCATCGCGACGGACATTACCGACCGAAAGGTGGCGGAGGCGAAGTTGCGCGACAGTCATCAAGCGCTGGAACTGGCCCATGACCGGCTGCGTGGAATCTTGGAAGGAACGCAAGACCGCATTGTCGCGTTGGATTTAAAGTATCGCTTTCTGTCCTTTAACAGCGCGTTTAAGGACGATTTTGAGAAGCGCTATGACACGAAGATCCGTGCCGGACAGCGGGTGGTTGATGTGTTGGGTTCCCGACCGGATGACTTGGAGCGTTTGTTTGATCGCTGGATGCGGGCGATGCGAGGGGAACAGTTCGAAATCGAAGAGCTGATTCGAGAGAACGACGAGTTGGTCGGGTAGCTGGAACATCGCTTCAGTCCGATTCGCAGCGATAGCGGAGTGTTGATTGGGGCGACCCAGTTGACTCGTGATATTTCCGAACGTCGCCGATCGGAAATGGAGCGCAACGAGTTGCTAGTCGAGCTGGCCAATCGCAATGATCAGCTCATTGCGGCCAATAAGGAATTGGAAGCTTTCTCATATACCGTGTCGCACGACTTGCGTGCTCCCATTCGGCACATTGACGGCTTTGTGCAACTTCTGGAACGGCACTCCGGCGATGAGATGAATGAAAAGGGGGGCTCGCTATATCACGCTGATCTCGGATGCGGCCAAGCGAATGGGGCTCCTGATCGATGACCTCCTCGCCTTCTCCCGCATGGGGCGGGCTGAGATCCGGCTTGCGGCGGTGAATATGCGGGGGCTGATTGAGGAGGTGCGTCGTGAGTTGGGTCCGGAGATCGAAGGTCGAATGATCGAATGGAATATCGCCGACCTGCCGCCGGCGCATGCGGATGCGAGTCTGATCCGGCAGGTGTGGACCAATTTGATTTCCAACGCCGTGAAATACTCGCGTACTCGCGATGAGGCGCAGATTGAAATCGGCTTCGATAATAGCAAGGAGAACGAGATCATCTATTGGGTGAAGGACAACGGTGTGGGATTCGATATGAAGTATGTCGACCGGCTGTTCGGTGTTTTTCAACGATTGCATACCGAATCCGATTTCGACGGCACAGGTATCGGGTTGGCGACGGTGCGTCGGATTGTTCATCGGCATGGGGGGCGGACCTGGGCCATTGGCGAGGTGGACCACGGTGCGAGTATCTATGTTGCTATGCCGCGATTGGATGGCGGGCATCCGCCGGTCGCGCCGGATGAAGCGTAAATTGCTTTGACGATGCGCATCGGCTGCCGGCAACATTCTTCGAAGCGAGAGTTTTTTTAATGAACGCCAAACGCATTCTTCTGGTGGATGACAACCCCAACGACATCGAACTGGCGATCTGTGCGCTTGAAGAGGTCGGGGTGTCCGATGAAGTGGCGGTGGTCAACGACGGCGATGAAGCCTTGTCGTACCTGCGGCGCGAGGGATCATATGCAGACCGTCCCGCAGGGAACCCGGTGGTGACCTTGCTTGATATGAAAATACCCAAAGTCAGCGGGTTGGAGGTGCTGCGGCAGATCAAGGCGGACGAGGATCTTTGCACCATCCCTGTGGTGATGCTCACGTCTTCGCGCGAGCAGCAGGATCTGCAAGAAAGTTATGCTGCGGGCGTCAATGCCTACATCGTCAAACCGGTGGATTTTGAGCAGTTCCTGAGCGCGGTGAAGCAGATCGGGAATTTCTGGACCCAGATGAACGAACCACCGCCGGTTTCGAACTCGGCCTGAGTCGATCTCGGGTTTTGCGCAGTCGCTTTTAGTGGTTGTCCGTAGTTGCCAATTCGTGAGGATTTTTGCATCGTCGAACTGCCATCAGCCTAATGACAGAAGCCACCTCCAAAGCCGCCCTGCGCGTCCTTTATCTCGAAGACAGCCCCGCCGATCGAGAACTGGTGGAAGAGCTCTTGCGAGCGGAGGATCTGGCGTCGTCTTTCACCATGGTGGAAGGTCGCACGGATTTTGAAGAGGCGATCGACGGCGGCAAGATCGATCTCATTCTTTCCGACTATTCCCTGCCTTCGTTCGACGGCTTGGCTGCTTTGGCGATCGCCCGGGAGAAGTGTCCGGAGATTCCCTTTATCCTGCTTTCCGGTGTGATGGGGGAGGAGCGGGCGGTGGAGAGTTTGAAACAGGGGGCGGTGGATTACGTGCTCAAGCAGCGGATCGAACGCCTGGTGCCGTCGATTCGTCGAGCCTTGCGTGAGGTGGCTGAACGCCAGAAACGGGTCGAGGCTGAAGATCAGCTTCGGCTCAGCGAGGAACAACTGCGTCAGATCACCGACAATGTTTCGGACCTGATTGTCCAGTTGGATGTCGAGGGCAATTGGGAATACTGCAGTCCATCCTACCGTCGCTTGGAGGATGAGACTTCGGCGATTCCCGAAACGCCGTTCTTCCAGCACGTGCACGAATTGGATCGTGAAGGCGTGGAAGAAAACTTTCGCGAAACAATTCGCACGGGCATTGGGCAACGTTTGGAATTTCGGATTCGACTGAAGAACGAATCCATTCGCCGCCTGGAATCGCAGTTCAATGTGGTCTGCGATGAGAAGGGCTCGGTGGACAGCGTGATCATCGTCTCGCGCGATATCACGGATCGGCGTCATGCCGAGGAACAGATTCGTGCCCAGGCCGCTTTGCTGGACAAGGCGCAGGATGCGATCTCGGTCTGCGACATGGATGATTCGATTGTCTACTGGAACAAAGGGGCCGAGCACCTGTATGGCTGGACCGAGGCCGAGGTTTTGGGCAAGAATCTGCATGAACTTCTACACCAGGACGTCGAGTAGACCGTCAGCGAGGCGCGTGACGTGGTTCGGCATAACGGGGAATGGCAGGGCGATCTGAGGCAGAACACGCGCGACGAGCGGGAACTGGTGGTTCAGAGCCGCTGGACCTTGGTGAAGGATACCGACGGCAAGCCGAAGTCACAGCTGATCATCAACACGGATGTGACCGACAAGAAGATGAACGAGGGCCAGTTCCTTCGTTCCCAGCGGCTGGAGAGTCTTGGTGCACTGGCCAGCGGCATTGCCCACGATTTGAATAACATGTTGGCTCCGATCATTCTCGCTTCGCAGCTATTGCGGATGCGGGTGGAAGACACGGAGGGGCAAGGTTGGTTGGATACGGTCGAGTCCACGACCCAACGCGGGGCAAATCTCATTCGACAGGTGCTTTCGTTTGCGGAGGGCGAACAGGGGGATCGCGTGGATATTTCGGTGGGACATCTCATCAACGAGGTCGCCACAATTCTGAAGCAGACGCTTACGCGTTCGATTCAGATCCAGGTATCGAGGGCGGAAGATCTTTGGCCCGTACGCTCAGATCCGACGCAGTTGCACCAGGTGCTCATGAATCTTTGCGTGAACGCGCGGGATGCCATGCCCGATGGCGGACGCATTCACATCTCAGCTGAAAACGTCGCGATCAAGGAGAACGATCCGGTCATTCATAAAGGCGGCCGGCCGGGAATGTATGTGCTCGTCACGGTGGCGGACACCGGCGAAGGAATCTCCGGTGAGTCGTTGAATCGTATTTTTGATCCGTTCTTCACCACCAAGGAACGAGGCAAGGGTTCGGGACTGGGCCTGACCACCGTGAAGACCATACTGGAGGGGCACGAAGGCTTCGTCACGGTGGACAGTGAATTGAAACGGGGCACTCGTTTCGGTGTCTACCTTCCCGCTATCACGGCCTCTCCAGTTTCCAAACCGACTCAGACTTCCCGTCCATCGCTTCCCCGAGGGAAGGGCGAGACGATTCTCCTGGTCGACGATGAAGCTGCTTTCCGTGAAATCACCCAGGCAACCTTGGAGAAATACGGTTACCATGTCATCACTGCCACGGACGGCACGGAAGGCCTGACGGCCTTCATGCAGAATCGTAACGACGTGCAGCTCGTGATGACGGACATCATGATGCCGGTAATGGACGGTGCCGCTCTGATTCGCTCGCTGCAGAAGATGGACGTGGACGTGAAGTTCATCGCCATCAGCGGATTGTTGGAGACGGAAAAGGCCACCGTCGAAGAGACCGCTCCCGGTGCGGTCGTCGATTTTCTGACCAAGCCCTTCTCAACCGACGACCTGCTGTTGTCGGTTTACGAAGCCTTGAATCTCGAAGAGGGGACATAAAAAAGAACGCACCTTGCGGTGCGTCCTTCGTTAATCACTCTTCAGGTCAGGAGCTTACATCATCTCGAGCAAGGTATCTGCCATTTCGCTGGGCGTCGCCGCGACCCCAATGCCGGCTTCCTTGAACGCCGCGATCTTTGCTTCCGCCGTTCCCTTGCCCCCGCTGACGATCGCGCCGGCATGACCCATGCGGCGACCCGGAGGCGCGGTGGTGCCGGCGATAAATCCGGCGACGGGCTTGGTGCCATTTTCCTTGATCCACGCGGCGGCTTCTTCCTCGGCGTCCCCGCCGATTTCACCGATCATGATGATGCCGTGGGTTTCTTCGTCTTCCATGAACATCTGGACGACGTCGAGGTGGGAGGTGCCGTTGACGGGATCACCGCCGATGCCGACACAAGTGGACTGACCAACTCCCTTGCTGGTGAGTTGCCAGACGGCTTCATAGGTCAAGGTGCCGCTGCGGGAGACGACTCCGATATTACCCTTCTTGTGAATGTAACCTGGCGCGATGCCGATACGGCAACCGCCGTGGGAATCCTCACCTTCACCCGGGGTGACAACGCCGGGGCAGTTGGGACCGATGAGGCGGGTCTTGGAGTGGCACATGGCGCGCTTCACGCGGACCATGTCGCGGACGGGAATGCCTTCGGTGATGGCGACGACCAGATCGAGACCGGCGTCGGCGCCTTCGAGAATCGCGTCGGCAGCGAAGGGTGGGGGAACGAACACCGCGCTCGCAGTGGCGCCGGTTTCGGCGACGGCTTCCGCGACGGTGTCAAAGATGGGAACGGACGTGCCGTTGTGATCGAAGGTCTGACCGCCTTTGCCGGGCGTGACGCCGGCCGCGACTTGCGTGCCATAGTCGATGCTGAGCTTGGCGTGTTTGCCGCCAAATCCGCCCGTGATGCCTTGGACGATGACCTTGCTTTCGGGAGTAACGAGAATTGCCATGATTGAAATCCTTATGCTGCTGCCGCGTCGGCGACTTCCTTGACGACCTTCTGCGCGGCATCAGCCATGCTGTCGCCGGTGACGATGGTGAGGCCGGACTCGGCGAGGGTGGTCTTGCCGGCTTCGACATTGTTGCCTTCGAGGCGAACCACGAGGGGGAGATTGAGCCCGGTTTCTTTCACCGCCTCGACGATGCCGGTGGCGATGACGTTGCAGTCCATGATGCCACCGAAGATGTTCACCAGGATGCCCTCAACATTCGGGTCGCTCAGGATGATCTTGAAGGCCGCAGCGACCTGTTCCTTGCTCGCGCCACCGCCGACGTCGAGGAAGTTGGCCGGTTCGCCACCGAAATGTTTGATGATGTCCATCGTGGCCATCGCGAGGCCGGCGCCGTTGACGAGGCAGGCAATGTTGCCATCGAGCTTGATGTAATTGAGGTCGAACTTGCTGGCCTCGATTTCCAGTTCCGCTTCCTCGGCAAGGTCACGCATCTCCTGGATGTTCGGGTGGCGGTAGAGCGCATTATCATCGATCGAGACCTTGGCATCGACGGCCATGACGGATTCGGAACCGTCCGGATTCTCGAGGACGCAGAGCGGGTTGATCTCCAGCATGTTCAGATCGCATTCCCACCAGGTCTTGTAGGCGCCCATGATAACTTTGGCTGCCTGACCGAGCAGCTTGCCGTTGAGCCCGAGAGCAGCGGCAACTTTGCGGGCTTGGAAGGGGTAGAGTCCCTTGGCGGGGTCGATCCATTCCTTGACGATTTTCTCGGGCGTCTGCTCGGCGACTTCCTCGATGTCCATGCCGCCTTCGGTACTGGCCATGATGAGCGGCTTTGATTCGGCGCGGTCAAGGAGGACGGCGAAGTAGAGCTCGTCCTTGATGTTGGCACCATCCGTGACGAGCAGTTTGGAAACCACACGGCCTTCATCGCCGGTCTGCTTGGTGACCAAGGTTTCTCCGAGCATGTTGGTGGCGATCTCGTGAGCTTCATCAGCAGTCTTGCAGAGTTTCACTCCGCCCTGGTAGCCGCTCTTGAAAGTTCCTTTGCCGCGGCCGCCGGCATGGATCTGAGATTTGACGACCAGCATCGTGGAGCCGTCGGCAATCAGACGTTCGGAAACGTCCTTCACTTGTTCCGGGCTGTCGCAAACTTCGCCCTTGGGCACGGCGACACCATATTGGGCAAAGAGTTCCTTTGCCTGGTATTCGTGGATGTTCATTTGGAAAGGGAGTCGATCAACGGTCGGCGATCGGTGCGACCTTGAGACCTTCGGGGCCGACGTAGTTGGCGCCCGGGCGAATGAGGCGATTGTCCGCCAGTTGTTCGAGAACCTGTGCCGTCCAACCCGCCGTGCGGGCGATGGCAAAGATTGGCGTGAACAGATCAGTCGGGATGCCCAGCGAGTAGTAGACTGTGGCCGAGTAGAAATCGACGTTCGCGTTCAATCCCTTCTTCTCCAGCATAAGCTCGGCAATGCGCTCGCTCATTTGGATCCACTTCGGTTCGCCAAGCTTGGAACTGAGGATTTGCGCCATCTTTTTGAGATGTGGGGCGCGGGGATCGAGCACTTTGTAGACACGATGGCCGATGCCCATGATCTTTTTCTTTTGCGCCAAGGCGTCGTCGATGAAGGCGTCGACCTTGTCGGGAGAGCCGATTTCCTGAAGCATCTTGATGACACCTTCGTTCGCGCCACCATGAAGGGGGCCTTTGAGCGTGCCAATGGCGCTGGTGATTGCCGAGTAGACATCACTCAAGGTGGCAATCGTAACTCGAGAGCTGAAAGTTGAGGCGTTCATGCCGTGATCGGCGTGCAGAACGTAGCACATGTCGAGGGTCTCGACCGCTTCATCGCTCGGCTTCTCGCCGCTCATCATGTAGAGGAAGTTGGCGGCTTCACCGAGGCTGGGATCGGGAGCGATGATCTCCTTGCCTTGGCGGTGACGGTGGAAAATTGCCGTAATCACCGCGATTTGGGCGATCAAACGGGTGCACTGGCGACGTTGCTGATAGAGCGATTGCTCTTCCGCGGTCGTGTCCCAACAACCCAGTGCGGAGATGCCTGTGCGCAAGGCGTGCATCGGAGAAGCGTCATTCGGAAGTGCCTTGATGATTTCAATCACACCCTGCGGAAGATCACGAAAGCCGCGCAATTGTTCGTTTAATTCGTCCAATTCAGCCTGATTCGGAAGTTTGCCGTGATGCAGCAGGTGAACGACTTCCTCGTAGGTGACATGACCAGCCAAGTCGTTGATGTCGTACCCGTTGTAGATCAATTGGCCTTCTTGGCCGCGCACCGAACTGAGGTGGGTGTTAGCCACCACGATGCCTTCCAAACCTTTACCTGCAGTCGCACTCATCTGGTCTCGTATCGCTTCTTTTCTTAGGGTTTTCGCTGAATCGGCGGTCAAAATAGGGAGCTGCCATGGGAGCGTCAAGGGATTCCCCCTAGAGTTATTGAAACGAGTTTCTGACGGATATGAACGAATCTAATCTCAGTCCTTCAAAGTCCTTTTACATGCCACCGCCCGATGAATTGCAGATCGTCAATCAGGAGCTCGCTCCCGCTCGTTCCAATCAGCTCAATGGTGAACAGATCTACCCCCGCGATGTTGCGGAGGGAAAAGGACTCCAAGGGAATATCGAAGGCTTGCCATTCGGTGCTCACCGAGGCCGAAACCGACGATCGGGCGGACGTCTGACCGCTCGTCCGCGCGTCGGCTGTGAGGGTGAAACGAACCTTGCCCGTGCTGGATGCTTTCAGCCAAACCCGGATGGCCTGAGCTCGTTGATTGAGGAAATGCCAGCCACGGACCCGTGTCGTGGAGACCGACACAGAGTGTTTGTCGGCCGGAATCCGAACCTTGAGCGATTTGTCGCCGCTGCGGGCGTCTGAGGAAAGCTTGGCGGAGTCAGAGAGCGTCCAATTGCGGGCCCCGTGCTCAAAACCTTCCGCGAAGGGCCAGAATACGGTCGTAGACTTTTCCATGCCGGCTTTGCGGGCATTCACCATTCGCGCCGGGGAATTGACCGCGCCGGCACTCGAGCTGGCACGCACATAGTAGACGATCGGCAGATCCACATCGGACACCGGAACTTTGACATCAAACAGGTTCTGCCGCTTTCGCATCGGCAGCTCGCGCCACTCGCGCGCGGCCCAATGCCCCGGATGATCCGGGCTGTAGAGGAGGGTGGCCTCGTTCGCTGGAATCTGGTCGGCCCGCCAGAAGATGTTCAGTTTTCCGATGATGACCTCCGCCTTGAGCGATTCGAATCCGGTTTTCTGTGCTCCGGGAGAATCTTTTCCGCTCGGGGGAACGTCGATCCATCCATCACCGGAGTCGGCGGCGCAGAGACCGACTCCGAAGCAGCAGATCAGAAGAATCAGTTTGGTTTGCATTGGAGAGGGCGGAAACTAACGGCATCGCCACGGCCGGTCAAAGTCATTGAAAACCCGCTGGCGCTCCGTGGGAATGTGGCTACCTTGCACGCCCATGAGTATAGCCACCCGCACCGGGGACGACGGAACAACCGCGTTGATGTATAAGCGACGGTTGCCCAAACATCATCCGCGGGTGGAAACCTATGGGACGGTCGATGAACTCAATGCCGCGCTCGGCCTGGCGCGGGCCACTGCGGATTCATCGTTTGTGGGTGATCAGCTGCTGAAGACCCAAGAGGAGTTGGTGATCCTGATGGGTGAACTGGCAACGCATGCTGATGACGAGGAGCGTTTTGAAAAGGATGGCTACAAACGCGTCACTCCCGAAATGACCAAACGCCTCGATGACGCCGTCGCCGAGATCGAATCCCAGAGCATTACCTACAAGGGCTGGGCGACACCGGGTTACAACCAACATTCCGCCGCCCTCGATGTCGCGCGCACGATCTGTCGCCGCGCGGAAAGGCGGGTGACGGAGTTGAAGGCCAGCGAAGGCGTTCGCAACGACGAAATCGTGATCTATCTCAATCGCCTGGCGGATCTGCTCTGGCTCTTCGCCCGCTGGGTGGAATCGCAGGACTCGGACGATTGATCAGAGTTCGCGAAGACGGATGTTGCGCCAGCGAACCTCAAAAGGGCCGGTGCCTTTCTTGATGCCGTGCACCTGCAGGCCGATGAAGCCGGTATTGTCCATGTCATCCGTGAAGTCCGCGCACTTGATGCCGTTGATCCACGACTGAATGCGATTACCCTTGGCGACGATGCGATACTGGTTCCATTCGCCATCCTTGAACGCGGTCCTCGCCTTGCCCTCGAGCTCGTCGTGCCATCGGGTCCAACGTCCTTCATCCCAAAAGTTTCCGGATACGCCCTTGGCCTGCGTGGTTATTTCGCATTGGTAACCGTAAATCTCACCTTTTTCGCGGATGCGCTTGGGCTTTGAAGCCTGCGGGGTGTC
>JBMYQZ010000150.1:0-9669 GCA_049601855.1 Limisphaerales bacterium
TCTCATGCCCGAAGGCCTCACCGAAGCCCTGACCGATCAACAGCTCCGCGACCTCTTCGCCTACCTCACCAGCCGCACGCCGAGCCGGGAACTTCAAGCCGCGAAGTAACCCATCAGGGTTCGAACACGTTGATGCGATAGAAGCGCGGGTGATTCGTCGCGCCCGGGTCCGTGAGCGAATGGTTTCGATTGGTTGCCGCGATAAAGAAGCGATTTCCAAAGACATTGAGTGGTCGCCATGGGCTCAGATGCAGGTTGGTCGTCCATTCGATCCGATAACCAACTCCTGATCGATGCTCGTAGTCAAGCAGTGGGACACCGCCAAGATCTTGAATTCCAATCTGAAAGGTCTCGCCGGCCAGTTGCTCTAGAGTCTGGTGACTCGCCAGTGCGTTGGTGATCCAACGCGCGACCAGTTGGATGGAGTTGGTATCGAGCAACAACGAGGCCGCCGGCGGCATTCGCGACACGCCGTTGGTGATAAGTCTTTGGTAGATGGCCGAATTGGTCAGAGAACCTTCCACGACAATGCGTTCTGACGGATTAATGGAAGGTTTGGAGAGCAGCCCGTCAATGATTCCAGCCGCTGACAATGGATTGTTGATTCGCGCGTCCCACGTTCCCTGCGCCGTTCCACCCGGGAGGTGGCACTGCGAACAATTCGCCGCTAGGTAGGAGCGAATGCGAAAGTTGAGACTCACGGCCTCGTTGGTTGCCGCAGCCAATGCGGGCAGAACGTGCCGATTCGAAACCGTGTTGTGAAAGTACCCCGCCTTTTCGAAGGCCATGATCTGGTTCGCCGCAACGCCACCGTAAATAAAATCGCGATTCAATTGCGGTGTATGAAAACCCAGCGCCAGTCCGCCGGCATGGGTGTGGCACTGCAGACATTCGTTGCGACTCGGGTAGTGCCAGGTCTGCGTGCGCATGATCCCGCCGTCGTTGACCGCAAACTCCTCCTCCAATCCTTCCTCAGGCAGCAGGAACGCTTCCGTCTGCTCGTCGTTCCATCGATAAGTCACCCCGTACACACCATCCGGATTGCTCACAATAAAGCGGGTCTCGAGCTTTCGCCGCGACGCCGGAACACCGTTGGTCAGCTCCAATTCGAAGGTCTTGATCCAGACCATGCCGGCCGGGAACTGCCAATTGTCCATCCCTCCGAAGGTCATGAACGTGTTCGTATCAGGTAGCGAAAACAAACGAAGTTTGTGCGCGTTGTCCGACCAGAAGGGCACGTTCAGATGGTAGGGCACAATACCCGGATTCGGCGTCAGCGACGCGAGATCAGTAAACGCCCCCGTCGCGGACAAGGTCGCCGGCAGTTCGAACGCCAACACGTTCGTCCCACGCACGATCCGCTTGATGCGATCCTCGACCATATCGGTGAACAGAAGATCACCGTTGCTCGGATCGAGCCCGAAGGAACTCGCCCCCACATCCGCGAACAACTGACGAAAGTTCGTGGCCTGCGTGCCATCAAAGTCCAAGGCCCAGAAGTTGCCGGTGATGTAGTCAGCAAAAACGTACGAGCCATCGACCTCGGGCAATTGAGCTCCGCGATAAAGCAATCCCCCGATCGTGGCCTTGCCCTGGTTCGTGCCGAAGGTCCCCCAAGCGTGATCGTGAATCGGCTCGGTGGGAGTGAATCCCGCCGGTGGAGTCGCCGCACCGGGACGCATCACGCTTCCTTCGCGAAACGGCCAGCCATAGTTCTCGCCCGGCGTGATGAAGTTCACCTCTTCCCGCGTGGAGTCACCGGTGTCACTCGCGAACATCCAACCCGTCTGCGGGTCGATTGAAAACTGCCAGGGATTGCGCAGACCGACCGCCCAAAACTCCGTGCGCACTTCACCCGCGTTCACGCTTTGACCGTTGAATGCAGTCGCACCCACAAAGGGATTGTCCGGTGGAATCGTGTAGTGATCCGCGATGGCCGGATGAGGATTGGGCAACAAAGACCCCGGGCGCTTATCGACATCGATCCGCAGGATGCCGCCAAAGAAACCGCCGTCGATCCGCTGTGCGTTCCCAAAGGAATCGGCGAGCCCGCCTTCATCACCGACTGAAAGGTAGAGATAACCATCCGGCCCAAACACCACGTCACCACCATTGTGATTCGGCGCCCGGTCGCGTTGATTGATGAAGATGAATTCGGAATTGGAATCAGCCTGATTCGGATTCGCCGAGACCGAAAATCGCGACAGCCGATCGTGCCGCGTGGAAGAATCGAACTGATTCGTCCAGGTGGTGTAGAACACGAATAACCATCCGTTCGTCGCGTAGCCGGGATGAAAGGCCAGACCGAGCAGACCTTCTTCGCCGTTGATCGAAAATTTCACGCGCGAAGTCAGATCGAGAAAGGTCGATTTGGTCGGATTCGCGAGGTTGGTGATGACGTGGATCGTGCCCGTCTGTTCGATGATGAAGAGTCGATTGGTTTCCCCCTGCGGCACGGCCATACCGACCGGATTGCCAAAGAAGCGCAGGTCACCAAAGGCGTTCGTCGAAGTGAGCCCGACCGTCGCGGGATACAACGGCATCTGCAGCGTGGTATTCGCCTCCCGGACCAACTGCGCCGAGACGGACCAGCTTCCCAGCCATCCGATCAGCACTAGTTGGCACAGCAAAAACCGCATCACGCAATCTGGCCCTGCGCGCGGCGGATGTCAAAGTCACGGCTTCAGGAATCGTTCGAAGAATTGATAAATCACCTCGTTCGATTCCTCGGTCGGTGAGTGCATCGGACGGTTCGTCATCGCGACGCGATTCTTCACGCCGAGCAGATCGTAAACCTCCAAAGTGCGGTTCAAAGGCTGCCAACGATGCGCGCCGTCTTCGCTGCCGCCCGACACGAGAAAAGGCCGCGGCGCCATCAGCGCATGGAGTTCATGCAAGTCCATGCCTTCCTTGAGCAGCTTGGGATAGAGCCCGGACGCGGGATTGGTCTCGGTGATCACACCGCGTTTGCGCCAGGGCAGCGGCGCGTAACCAAGGTACCAAGGTTCCCAGTAGTTCACGCTGCCCCGCGTATCAAAGACGATGCCGGGATCCGACCAGGCCGTGCATGCGAACTTCTCAAACAGGCAACTCGCAAACATCGACCATTTCCCGCCGTAAGAATGACCCGTGATTCCAATGCGTTTGGGATCGACCTCCGGTTGTTTGGCCAACAGATGCCAGGCGTTCGCCGAGCCACAAGCGAGCATCGAGAGCGGCTGCACCTTGGCGTTTTCCCGATTGGGCCAATAGGTCGCATACGTTCTATTCTTGGTGGTTTCAGACGTCCCGATCGACAACGTGACAAATCCACGGCGTGCGAGCTGGATGGCGAAGTCGCGCAAGGGACGCGATCCTTCCCCTATCGCTGTCTCAGGCTCATAAAAAACCGTGATCACCGCCGGACGTTTACCCTTCCCATCCGGAATCAGCAGGTAACCCGTCATTATCTCCGTCGGCGTCCAACGAAATCGAACCTTCTTCTGGGTGATGTTTCCGTCGCGGCGCTTGGTCTCCAGAATTTCCAGTTGATGATCCTTCACCCGGTCAGGCCAAGCTCCCATGCGCGAATGCCAGTTGTTGAGGATCTCTATCCGCCGTAGTTTCCAATCATCCGGCGTCTTCACCGAGGCGCCGTTGTCGAACCTTAGCACGGAACGGTAAGAGCCAAAGTCACCCGCGTACTTTGCCGGCACCTTGAAGTATTGATCGATGTCCGCACCGACGCAGGAGCAGGCCAATGTGACGAAAGCAGCGAGAACCAATCTGGTCATGCGATCATGATTGGCGCTGGACCGGGCCTTGGCAAACGATTGATTTCGAGCTGCAACGCCTTATCGTTGGCCCAATGTTCGAACTCCGCCAATCCGCAACCCCAAGCTTTTGCGACGGCATGAGCCGCCGGGCCATGTTGCAGGTCGGCGGATTGGCCTCGCTCGGTCTCACCCTCCCAAAGCTGCTCGCTGCCACGAGCAAACCACAGGGGACTTTCGGCCGGGCCAAGCGGGTATTGATGCTCTTCATGTGGGGCGGCCCCTCACACATCGATTTGTTCGACATGAAACCGGAAGCACCCGCGGAGATCCGCGGACCGTTCGTTCCGGTTTCCACCAAGGTGCCCGGTGTGCGCATCAGTGAGCTCCTGCCGCACTTGAGTCAACACACCAACAAGATCGGTTTCATCCGTTCCGTCACCCACAGTGACAACAACCATTCCACCAGCGCCCACTGGATGATGACCGGCCACAAGCATCAGCTGGCCAAAGAAAACCAAGGCGCCCAGCGCAGCGACTTTCCACATCTGGGCTCGGTGCTCCACCACCTGCGACCCAGCAAGAATGGTCTGCCCTCTTTTGTCGCCCTGCCCGAAGTCATTGGCACGACGCAAGGCTACGTCACGCCCGGACAGAACGGCGGCTTTCTCGGTCAGGGCTACGATCCTTTCCGCATCGATCAACATCCGGTGGCGGAAGATTTCCAAGTCGCCAATCTCGATCCGGGCGTCAACGCCGCTCGTCTGAGAAGCCGCAGTTCGCTGCAACAACAATTCGATGAATTCCGTGGCGGGCTGATTGATGCCGCGGAAGCGAAGGAACTGACTTCGGTCAATCAACGAGCCGTGGATCTCGTCACCAATTCCAAGGTCCATGACGCCTTCAACCTCGTTGCCGAAGGTCGCCGCGAACGCGAGCGCTACGGCATGAAGCCATTCAGCCAAAGCACACTTCTCGCGCGGCGCCTCCTGGAAGCCGGCGTCCCGCTCGTCACCATCTATTGGCATCGCGATCAGCCGGGAGTTGATACCACCTGGGACACCCACGCGGACAATTTCAACCAGCTCAAGAACCGCCTCGTTCCCCAAGTCGATCAACCGATCTCCCACCTACTCAACGACCTGAAAGAACGTGGCCTGCTCGACGACACGCTCGTCATCTGGAACAGCGAATTCGGTCGCACGCCCAAGGTCAACGGCCGCGCTGGTCGAGATCATTGGGGACGGTGCAACACGATCTGGATGGCCGGCGCCGGTGTGCCCGGAGGACACGTCTACGGCAAATCCGACAACATCGCTTCGGAACCGGTCTCCGATCCGGTTTCACCCGAGCAGGTCGCCGCCACGATCTACCATCTGCTCGGCCTCGATCCGCACACCGAAATCCGCGATCGCTTGGATCGCCCATTCCCCATCGCTGACGCGACACCTCTTCACCGCTTCCTCGCCGGCGCGTGAAGATTCATTCGTAAAAGTACCCCAACTCCCGCAGCGATACATAATCGCGCTCTCGTTCCTCTGTTCGTCGTCCGATGATCACGTGATCCAATACGTCGATCTTCAACAACTGCCCCGCCCGAATCAGGTCCCTCGTGATTCGCACATCCGCCTCGCTCGGCTGCGGGTCTCCACTCGGATGATTGTGCACCAGGATCACCGCCGAGGCATTCGCCGCGATCGCAGATTTGAACACATCTCGGGGATGCACCACCGTCGCATCCAAAGTCCCCTTCGAAACCAGTTCCTTGCGGACCAAGCGCCGCCGCGTGTTGAGCAGCAGGATTTCAAAATGCTCCACCTCGTAATCCCGCATCTCCTCCCGCAACAGACCCGCCACCTTCTCCGGCTCATCCATCAGCGGAGACTCCCCGTGCAACTCCCGAGCCATCCGCTGCGCCAGCGTGAATGCTGCCTTCAGGGTCACCGCCTTGTCCCGCCCAATCCTTTTCACCGAACACAATTCATCTACCGAAGCAGCCGCCAGCTGATTCAACCTCCCAAACTTGGAAACCAACTCCTCCGCCACCTGCACCACCGATCGCCCCTGCAATCCTGTCCGCAAAAGAATCGCCACCAACTCCGCGTCCCGAAGCGCCTCCGGCCCCAATTTGGCCAGCCGCTCACGTGGACGATCCCCATCCGGTAAATCCTTGATTCGTACCCCACCACTCATGCGCCGCTTGTAGCACCGGACAGCTCTGGCAGCAATATTCTTGAATCTGTAGGCTCGGTTGGAGCTACACTGGCCGGACTGATTTGAAGGCACTGGTATCAACCGCGACCGAGAAGAGCACCGAACGAGCGTTCCTGGTGGGAGCGGAGTTTCGTTCGCGCTCGGATGAGGTGGCGGTGGCTGAGTCGTTGGAGGAACTCGGGGAATTGGCAAAGACGGCGGGGGCGACCGTGATTGGTGAAGCCTCACAGCGCTTGGACAAGCCCCAGGCGGCGACGTTTATTGGTGGCGGCAAGGCGGCGGAGATCGCACAGCAGTGTCGAGCGGAGAAGGTCGATACGGTGATCTTCGACGACGAACTTTCACCGGCGCAGTCGCGAAACCTGGAAGAGTTGTTCGGCTGTAAGATTCTCGATCGGACAAATCTGATTCTCGATATCTTTGCGGCGCGAGCCCGGACGAAGGAGGGCAAGTTGCAGATTGAGCTGGCGCAATTGCGCTACCTGCTGCCACGGCTGACGGGATTCTGGACCCACCTTTCACGGCAGAAGGGCGGCATCGGCATGCGCGGTGGTGAGGGCGAGTCTCAGCTCGAAGTCGATCGCCGGAAGATCGGTGAGCGGATCGACAAGTTGGAGCGGGAACTCGATGCGGTGCGACGCCAACGGAACACTCAGCGCAAGGGGCGCCGCCGCAATCAATGGCCCTTGGCTTCGCTCGTCGGCTACACGAACGCCGGGAAGTCGACCTTGTTCAATTCCGTGACCGGCGCGGAGGTGCTGCAGGAAGACAAACTGTTCGCGACCTTGGATCCGACCACCCGGCGACTGCGACTGCCGACGAATCAGAACGTTCTCTTGTCGGACACGGTGGGATTTATACGCAAGCTGCCGCATCGTTTGGTCGAGGCGTTCAAGGCAACCTTGGAGGAGGTCGTGGAGGCGGATCTACTTCTCCACGTGGTCGATGTCACTCACGAGCACGCGGAACATCACATCGATTCAGTGAATCGTGTGCTTGAGGAAATTGGCGCCGACGAGAAACCAACCCTGCTGGTCTTCAACAAGATCGACAACCTCGAGATGAGCGAATATGCGCGGCACTGGCTGGCGCGTTTCGATAATTCGATTGCCGTCTCCGCGAAGACGGGTGAGGGCTTTGATGTGTTTTTCGACGAACTTGGCACCTCACTGCGCCCGATCCGAAGAACGATGGACCTGTGTGTGCCCTATGAAGAATCGGGGGTCCTCGCTCGCTTGCACGAGGTTGGCCAGATTCTGGAGAAGGACTACGAAGGCCCGAAGGCGCGTCTGAAGGTGCAGGTGCCGCCACATTTCACCAACGAATTCGAGCGCTTCGAGGTTGAAGCTTCCTGACGGCTTGCGCGTCCGAACTGGAACGCGTATCAACCCCGGACGTTTCATGAAAAAGATCCTGTTTCTTTCCATCTGTGCTTTTGCACTCATCTCCACGGCGGCCGACCGCCCCAATATTCTTTGGCTCACCAGCGAGGACAACTCGTATCACTGGATCGGCTGCTACGGCAACAAGGACGCCAAGACGCCGAACATCGACGGGCTTGCGGCCGAGGGTATCCGCTACCGCTTTGGCTATGCGAATGCGGCGGTTTGCGCCGTCGCCCGCAACACGATGATCACAGGGCGCTACGCCTGCAGCAACGGCAACCAAAACATGCGCAGCCGCTATCCGTTGCCGGAACGGTTCAAGACCTACCCGACTTATCTGCGCGAGGCGGGTTACTACTGCGTGAATCGTTCCAAGACAGATTACAACTTCAAGACCGACGACAAGAGTCATTGGGACGAATGCAGCGGCAAGGCGCATTGGAAGAACCGGAAAAAGAGTCAGCCGTTCTTCGCCGTCTTCAACACGACGATCAGTCACGAGAGCAGCCTGTTTCAGAAGAAGATCGACTCCGCCCGCAAACGAGGCTTGATCCCGGAGAAGCCGTCGCGCGATCCCGCTTCAGTGAAATTGCCACCATTCATGCCGGATACGCCGGAGATTCGTTCCGACTGGGTGACCTACATGGACATCATCACCGCGATGGACAAGCAGATCGGTGACTGGATTCAGGAAGTCAAAGATGCCGGCGAATGGGAGAACACAATCATCATTCACTATTCTGATCACGGCGGCATCCTTCCCCGGGCCAAGCGCTACATCAACGACACCGGCACACACGTGCCCATGATCGTGCGGGTCCCGAAGAAGTGGGCGCATCTCGCTCCTGAGAAAGCCGGTAGCGTGAGTGGTCGTCCGGTCAGCTTCATTGATCTCCCCGCGACCGCTCTGAGCCTCGCCGGCGTCCAGCCGCCCGAGCACTTTCAAGGGCGCGCGTTCCTGGGCAAACATCAGCGTGAAGCCGAACCGTTCGTCTTCCTGTTTGGTCAACGTTTCGACGCCCGGATGCTCCGTTTCGTCCGCGCAGTGACCGATGGGCGCTATCGCTACATCCGCAATTTCAATCCGCATCGCCATCGCGGCATTCTCGCCGGCTATCCGCACGGTCAAGCCGGTTGGCGCTCTTTCTTCGCGCTGCGACAGGCCGGCAAGACGACGCCGGAACAGAACGCCTTCTGGAACACCCCACAACCGGTCGAGGAGCTTTACGACACGCAGGCTGATCCCTGGGAGGTGAAGAATCTCGCGAATGATCCGGAGCACCAGAAGACGCTGCAGAAGATGCGCACCTACACCTTCATGAAGATGGCGGAGATCCGCGACTGCGGCATCGTACCTGAATCGATGTACAACGAGTTGTCCAAGGACGGCACGATTCATGGCTACGTGAACGACAAGAAGTTCCCGCACAGCCAGCTACTCGCCTTGGCTGGCATTGCCACCGATGCGAGCAAGGACGTGCTGCCACGGCTGCAACGTGCCATGAAGAGTTCCCATCCGGTCGCCCGTTACTGGGGCGCACTCGGTTGCACGATTCGCGGCGAGAAGGCCGCCGGTGCCAAGCGCCAGTTGAAAGCCCTGCAAAACGACGAGGTACCCGCCGTGCGCATCGCTGCCAGCGAAGCCTTGGCCAACATTGGTGATCGCAAAGCCGCGCGAAAGGGCTTCGTGAACCTGCTCGGTGACACCGAAGACGACATGGTCGCCCTCGATGCCTTGAACGTGGTCGCCGCCTTGGGAATGACCGGTGACATTCCGCGAGAAGTCTTCGATCGTGCGACCAAGACCGGCAGCTATCCCCAGCGCATGGCAGAAGATTATCCCAAGTCGAAGTAACCTCATTTAGCGAGATGGACACGTATATCAAACGTGAAGAAAAATCTTGGGGCCGTTTTCGGGCGACGCTTTTCAGAACATGCTGGCCGCGAGCAAAGTCATGACCTCCGACGAGATCTCGACCAAGAGTCCCGAGGGCGAGTTTGACTGGATGCCTGAAGCCGAGTTCCCCGGCTTGCTTCCGGGTGACCTGGCGTGATCACCTGGGCCAGGAACGAAGAACCTTGCCTCCCGAATCGCGCAGCTTCAGGTCGGCGATGATGGACGGGCCGTTTTCGTCGCCCGTGTCGAGGCGGAGTCCGAGAAGCGCTTTCTTGGTTTCCAAGTTGAGCGAGATCTCTTGCCACTGGTTGTCGTCGGAGATCTTGAACTCGACCCGTTCGCTTCTCGGCAGGGTGAGCTTGGGATTAGGGCGTGTTCGAAAACTTGAAAAAGCCAAAGATCGGGCTTGTACAAATTCCGC
>JBMYQZ010000151.1:0-9640 GCA_049601855.1 Limisphaerales bacterium
CGAGGGGACTCCGGAGATCAATTTGTCTACATTTTGACAGGTGTTCGAAGCCAGAAGATTACTGCCTTGAATTCCCCCAATCTATCGGCTTGGGCGACCAGTTCAGGGAATCGCAGTTTCGATATCACGTTTGTGAAGAACGACGGCAGCAAGGAGGCCGCGATCTCGGTTTCCGTGGCCCACCCAGATTCTGATGGAACGGACTTTGCCAACTGGGTGACCAATTTGAATAACGCCTTTATGACGGCTGGTATCCATTCGCGGCTGAGTGCGGCTGTGGACTCTGGGCGGTTGGTGTTGAATAAACTGGACGCTACGGTCAAGGCCGTCGAAATCAGTTTCGATACGAACACAAACGCGTCGGTGTTCGGATTTTACGTCAATCAATCCAGCTTGGCGGCCAAGGAAGCGTTTGCCAGCCAAGTGAACGTGGCCACATCCGCGGCGGTCAAGATCAAGGAGACTGGAGCTGGAAGGCTGGTGATTGCCAATGGTGGCAACATCATTGGAGATGCTGCTTTGACAGACGACCTCATTGTTGGGGCGGGCAGTGAGGTTTCCGTGATTCTGGGAGCTCCGAACATCGCATTGGCGCACACTGCGAATGCCAACCTGGCAACCTGGCGCGATGCGTCCTACACGGTCACCGGCACGCTGACCGCAGTTTCAGCGGGAGATTTCTCGGGAGATGGGAAATCAGACCTCGCGGCGCTTGTGACTCCCGCCAACGGCGCCGGTGGATCAGTCTACATTCAGAATGGCAGTGCCTCGTTGCCCGCGGGACCGACTGCATTGTCGGTGACTTGGTCCTACACCGAGACGATTCAAAGCGCGCGAGTGTTCAGTCCCGGGGACCTGGACGGGGACGGCAAGGATGATCTAGTGATCACCGGTACCGCGGGTGCTCTGATCGCCAAGGGGGACACGTGGACAACGCGTTTGCATGTTGGTGAAAAGATTTCATTCTTCTCTGTTGGCAATCTGAACAAGAGCGCCACGGATACTCACGCGGACCTGGGTGCGGTTGCGATTGAGAGCAGTCCGAAACTCACGCTGACGGGTGAACAGCTTGGTCATCCGGTGGCTCGCGTTTACTACGGGGGCTCGAACTTCTTCAGCGCACTGCCTTCACCGTCCCTGGTGTTCGAATTGTCCAGCCCGTTGTATGCCGATCTCAGTTCGTTTTCGACGGTTCCCACTGCGTTGGCGCGGGGTGTCGGGGATGTGAACGGGGATGGGCGCAATGACCTTGTGGTGAGCGAGTTCACCCAACCGGTGGCACATCTCTATTACGGCTCCGAGTCCGGTGGCTTCGAAGATTTGAGCGTGCCGGTCGTGCCACTCACAGCTCGGCCTCATGTGTTTGCCTTAACCACGCCGGGCCTGAGTGTGCCGGATAGTGCGCTGCATACTGGGATCGACATTTCCGGTGCCGGGGAGACTCAATCGGCCGGCGGGGCTGTGGCGATCGAAGGTGACAGTCTGAATGAACGGTTGTCTGAGGTGATCTCGGTCGGCGATTTTAGTGGGGATGGCCATGATGACTTTATCCTGCTCAGCAAAACGACAGCTTATCTCTTCCTTGGTCCGGTCGAACTGTCTGGCCTTGGTGAAATCACGCCCTTGGCCGACTTCCTGTTCTCCATGAGCGAATTGGGCAATCCCTCGCGCCAAGCCGGGGACATCAATGGCGACGGCATTCATGACCTGGCCTTCATCAAGGAAAGTGGAGGAGACCTGGTGGTGACGCTTGTCTTGGGAGGTCCCGCCCACGAACTTCCGCGCCAGGTGGGTATCAACGGACTGGATCCGTTCTATGCAAAGCAGATCGAATTCAGCGGCGCCCGACAATTGGCGAACCCCTCATCGGCGAATGTGCTGCTGACCGAGTATTCTGCGAACACCAATCCCGCGAACAAACTGGGGCGGAGCGATCTTGTGGTGACGGTGGATACGGCGAATACCGCCGGTGTCTTTGGTTATATTCTGCAGTTTTCGGATATCGGCAACTTTGGTAAGGGAACGGGGCCGGGCGGAATGATCAAGGATGTGGCCCCGGCGACATCAATTCCGTTGCACCTCTACACCTCGGTGGAATCGGCAACTGGCCTGACGATCAGTGCGGGTGGGCATACTTTGAACGATACCACGGCGGCGAATTTCAGTGCTCCGAATACGGCGGATGGTTCTTCCTTCGGGTATCCGACCGCGGGGTTGATTACGACCTCGATGACGGATACGCCAGCCGGTGGTATCGCCTTCGGTTTTTCACCAAGCACGTTCACCCGTAGCCTCACGTTCTCCGGGCTTCAAGGAGTGATCAGCGACGTGGATGTCACCTTGAATATCGACCACGTCTACGACTGGGATGTGAATGTCGTGTTGAAGGCGCCGAACGGAACCACGGTTCAGTTGCTTTCCTACAACGGTTCCTCCCGTGATAACTTCACCAACACCAAGCTGGACGACGAGGCAGCCACGAGTATCTATTCCGGAACCGCGCCCTTCACGGGATCCTTCCGCCCCGTTTCCAGTCTCAGTGTCCTGGATGGACTGTCGGGCAACGACATCAACGGTACGTGGGAACTTGTGGTGACCGATGTTTATCCTTCAGCCGACCACGGTGTTTTCAAAGACTGGACACTCGATATCACCACCATCGTGCCGGTCACGAACACGGCAACTCTTTCTACCGGCACCGGGACTGTGACCGACGTCAATGTGCAGGTGATCTTTGATGACAACGGCGCTGCCTGGGGAGAGAGTGAGCTGTCCAACCTGGAGCTGACCCTGATTGCGCCGAATCAGACGCGCGTGCCCCTGAAGGTGAAAGGGACGACTTTTGCGGGCAACAACCATACGGGCGCGCAGACCTTGGTGTTCGATGACGAAGGCACGAACAGCGGACTAAGCTGGAAACCAGCTCAGAGTTTGGGCTTGTTCGAGGGTTTGCTGGCATCGTCGCTCGCTGGCGATTGGAAGCTTGAGGTTACCAATCACAGCGGCAGTCCGGCGACCGTGCAGATCACGGACTGGAAGGTGGATGTGCGAACCACCTCGCCGCTGGAGAAGACCGTCACCGTCCCGTCGACCACTGGGGAAGAGGTGTCCGCCCTCGTGGCAAGAATCACGACACCGTCGAGTTATCCGAGTGCCTATTTGACGGGCTTGCTGCTGCAACTGGAATCTCCGAACGGCGCGAGTGTCCCCTTGCTGTATAAGAGCCAGAGTCCGGTGACTGGCGGCATTGAAAGCAGTTGGGAGCCGGTTGACAATCGGTTGCTTGGAACCCAGCCATCGGGAAACTGGAAGCTCAGCATTGTCGACCCCTTGGGTCGCGCTACGGGCACGGTATCGGAATGGGAGCTGAATGTGCGGACGCGAACGGCATTTCTGGTGCAAATGCCGGAGGCGGGTGGGACGCAGACCTTCGGGCAGTTGACGCTCACGTTTACCCCCGGAATCACGAGTCTCACGGGCATCAATATTACGATCGAACACGAGGATGAAACGCATGCTGTGACCGGCACCCTCAGTGGCAATGTTGCCACGTATTCGCTCGCGCAATTCAACGACAAATCGACCGGAGGTCTGTGGCGCATCAATGTATCCGGTGATGCGAGCGCCGCGGGAAGTCACTCAGTGACAGACTACCGCCTCGAAACGCGTACGACTCCGGTCGGATTGAAGGTCACGGCCGCCGGGGATGTGGATGGCGACGGTCGTCAGGACCTGTTGTTCACCAATTCCGGGTTCAAGGATGCCAGTGGCCAGGTGCTTAGCGGCAATGAGGGTACGGCCTGGTTGCTGGGAGGGGGAACGGGAGCGAAAGCGGGAAGCAGCGCTCCGCGCTTGACCAATCACGCCAGCGGCGCATGGAAGGGCTTGTTCCTCGACGAATCATACGCCTTGGGTGACCTGAATCAGGATGGTTACGCGGATTTTGCTCTCTCGAGATCGCGCGAAGATTCTACGGCAGTCGGCGCCTTACTGATCTACTTAGGGGGGACGCAGTACAATCAGACGACCGATGATGTCACTCTGCAGGATGCCACCACTGCGGCTGGGGTGCGGGTCTCTCATGCGCAGCCTGGCGGACTGACGGGCACGGCTTATGAAGGGCAGTTGGAAGCCACCGCGGGCGACTTCAATCAGGATGGAAAGTGGGATCTTGTTATCTCGGAACCGTCATTTGTTCAGAAAAGCACCTTGTTTGGCGGTGGTGAATTGCAGGTGAATTCGGACGAGCGCGGTGCCGTATATCTGTTCTTCTCGCTGACCGACAAGGGCAACAGCTTGATCCTGGGCAACGACTCGGATCTGCGCATCAACGGTGCCGGCGTTCGAGATCTGTTCGGTCGTCTGCCTTCAACACCTGGTATCGATCTGAATGGCGACGGTTTGCATGACCTTGCCGCCGGTAGCCCCGACGCGAGCGCCTTCCTGGGCTCGGTGGCCGCCCAAGCCGGCCAGGTGAGCGTCTTCTACGGCAACTACCCGAGTTCGGAGTTGCCGGCCTTGTTCGACATCTTGACGAATCGTAGCGTGACCGGCAGCGGATCGTTCCTCGTGAATCTGGGTACCGGGCGACCATTCATTTTTGTGGACAGCGATCTGAACGGGGATTCGTTGCCGGATACTGACAATTACATGCTCAGTGCGGGAACGAGCGAACGGTGGTATCGGTTCACCCTCTTGGGCGACGGTCAGGCTGGGCAGTATATTCGTCTGGAACCTGCGGCCGTGTCCGCAACGTCGGCCCGCTTGAGCGGCGTGGCAGGGGTTGGAACTTCGAGTTCAGTCACTGTTGCCGGTGATACGCTCGTGATCGATGCGACAGGTGAATACGGAATCATGGAGTTCGACCTGGCGGCATTCCTGCCCCAGGTGGAAGACCCGGAGTCGTTGGAGAAGGTGCTGTTGCATCTGCGCAGCGCTGCCTTTGTGGAGAAGACCATTCCGGCGGTGAAGTCCCTGATCGGAACGGATACGGGCAGGGTCTTTTTCACTGCTCAAAACAGCGCCGGTCGCTGGGAGCTTTGGGCATCTGAAGGCACCTTTGCCAACACGAACATCGTCCAGACATTCAGTGCGGAACCGACGCTCCTGAGCGCATCACCGGGAGGCCGGTTGGTGTTCCAAGTCGGTGTGGAAATCCAGACCACCAACGGAACGACTCCACAGTCCCGTGGGTTCGAATCCTATGACAAGGCCATTGAAGTCAATGGCGAGGTGTATGTCACCAAGAAGAACACGGGCGAACTGGGACAAATGATTACGGCGGAATTCACGGCGGTGACCACGTCCGGGGGGGATGCCATCAAGGGAGTCACAGGCTTGCACGAGGCGAACGGCGTTCTTTACGCCGTCGGAAAGATCGGTTCCGGAACGGATCTGAATCTGTTGCGAATCAGCGGGCGTACCGCGGAACTCATGCTGCTTGGCAGTGGTTCGAGCGGTAATGTCATACAGATGCTGGGGGCCACCCAGAACGTGAAGAACTTCATTTACTACATCATCGATCAGGGTAGCGGGGATACCTTGCTGCTCCGGGCCAATTTGACCGATGGCGGATTGGATGTCCTTTCGGAATGGAACAATCTGAATTCCCTGACCTTGTCGGGTGGGAATGTCTACTTCGTGGGCGATGAGGGATCTAATTCACGGGTGCTGGGCTATGCCACCGCGACCCAGGTGGACAAGGTTTCGCAGGGGGCGAATTCACTGACGAATACTTCCGTGGTGACCACGGACGGTACTCGCTTGTATGTCACCGCTGGCATGGACAGCAACCTGCGGAGTGTGGTGGGGGCGGTGTCCAGCAATGTGCTGAGTTCGTCGAACCAGCTGCGCACAGTTGGAGAGACTGTGATCTTCAACCGGCATCTGTTGGTGGCTGCCAGTGCCGGAACTTCAGGAGATGTGGAACTGTTCGCCCTGGATGCCGGCGGACAAGTCAGGAATGCCTACACGATCAATTCCAGCGGCAGTTCGTCGCCTTCGTTCTTCGCGGTCCTCGGTGACGTTGCCTACTTTGTGGCGGATGCCGGCAGCGGCCGGAAGATTCACCAGATCGCCAAGAATGGCACTGGACTAGCCGCCACCACGACGCTGACGGATTTTCAAGGGGCTGCGATCAATAATCCAACGGGTCTGACGGCGGTTGGTTCGGCACTCTATTTCTCGGCTGATGCCAGCGAGGCCAGCGGCGGCTTGGAACTGTTCAGGTTCTCGCCTGACACCCAACTGCCCTCGGCCGTATTGAATGCAGCTGCGACGGCGGCTCAAGAGGGCATATTCACGGTGACCGTGCCGAACGGGAGTTTCACCCTGACCACCAAAACCAAGACGAAAGACTACAACAATCTGACGGTGAATATCATCGACACCGGAAACGCACTCGATGCTGACAAGAATACAAATGGCAGTCGTGTGAGCTTCAACACCACGACACATGTTCTGACGATTGATGTTCGAAACGGTGCCACCACGTTGGGCAACGTGGTGACTTGGATTGATGCTGATACGGACACCAAGGACCTATTTGATGCGTCCGTGACCGCCGGTGACTCCGCAAAGACGATCTTCACCGCCCCGCAATCGCTCAGTGGCGGGGATCGGACAAAGATCGTTCACACATACGCTACTGGGAAGACTGTCACCTTCACTGCTGCTGCCGACGGAACGACCTTGGATGATGTTGCACTGGTGCTGATCGACAGTTCTGTAACTATCACCGGAGGAGCTTCGGCGTCCTATTCTGCGGCTGACAAGCTGATCTCGGTTTTCATCAACAGTGGCACGACGACGATCGGGCAGATTCAGTCGAAGTTGGAGGGGCTAACGGTGATTGCGACTGGCTCTACTTTGACCGGCGGGGGGGCAGCGACAGACGTGGTCACGCTGGCAAATGCCAATACAGCCGTCACCAGCGGGAACGGGGCTCCGGCCAAATCTACGGTGACCTTGGGAACACTTGCTTTGTCAGGGATCAGCCTGTCGTTTGAAAGCGAAACCAACACGGCAGATCACAACGGTGGGACAATCGAAATCAAGGAGAAAGCCGGGAGTGGAATTACGATTACGCATTCCGATACGCCGTCGCACCAACTGGTGATCGAATTGCCGAATTCCGGAACCACCACCATTCAGGAGTTGGTCGATGCAGTGAATGCGTCCACCATGAGTCCGTTCGATATCGTCGATGTGCCGGCCGGACTCAATAGTGCGGTGATCACTGTAACTGGAGGCACGACCACCTTGGCATCGGGGAAGGTGAATATGGACGGTAAGGCTGATTCGATGGGAGCCAAGGCGACGGCGACAATTTCCGGTTTGGGTGTGAGTGTCGCACTAACGTTGGAATCCGAAACGAACACCGATCAATACAATGGAACCACGATCAACATTGAGGATGGTAACGTTTCATCGACGACGATTTCCTACAGCAATCCCACCTTGGACATTACGTTGAATCAGAGTGGCACGACGACGCTTTCGTCTCTGATCAGTTCGATCAACAGCAGCATGGATAGCCCGTTCCAAGTGACGACAACCGTGACTACTGAGTTGGGGGCTCTCAACGTGGACGTGCAGGCACCACGAAGCACTTTGGCCACCGGCACTTCCGATAATAGTGGGACGGATGGAAAAGCCCGCGCGACGTTGACCGTGGATGGAGTCAACTTCAAATTCACCGCGAATGCCGCTAATACCGCTGCGAGCGAAGGAATTCGTATCAAGGTAGTGGACACGACCGCCATCACGGATACGACGGCCAAGGCGAGCTATGGCAGCACGCACAAGGTATTGCTCATCTTGGTCAACGATGGTGTGACCACCGCCACGGCGATTAAGAATGCGTTGGAAGCCGGCGCGACGTCGGCACTTGATGACGCGGAACTGACACTGGCTTCGGTCACTGGCACAACGGGACTGGATCTTGCCTCTGACGACGATACCGCTGACAACGCAGCTGCAAAGAAGGCCAAGGTTACCTTCGCTCCGTCTGGGGACAGTGCCAATCTCACGATCGAGGCCGTCACGGCGGGTACAGCCGGTAATTCGTACCAGGTTGTTTTCCGAGATGCTGGCGACGGAACAAAGACGGGAGTATGGAGTGGTAATACGCTCACGCTGACAATTGACAGCCATTCAACCACCCGCACCGAGCTGATTGGTTTGATCGATAACGCCACTTCAGCTTTGGCAACGGTCACGAGTGGGACAGGTACCAGCAACAATGTGCATGATACGACGTTGGTAGTGACTCAAGCTGGGGTGGACAACACGTTGCCGGAGGTTCTGGTCACGGCACCAGGGATGGACAACGATCTGATTTTCCGGGCAAAGACGGCTCCGACATCCTCCACTTCTTGGAATATTGTCTATCAGCAAGGTGCCTCGCTGGACGTCAACTACGCCGGTGGCACGAATACCCTCACCGTTAAGCTCACGCCCACGACCACGGCGGCTCAGATTCGGACGGCCGTGAATGCCGAGATGAGTTCACCACTGAATGTGCACTTCTCCACTGGTGACGCAACCAATACGTCTGCGCCAGACGGATCCGGCACATTCGCGTTTAAACTGAAAGAATTCGCGATCTCAGGGAGCACAGGATATATGCCGACACAAATGCGGGAGTTGAGTGGTAATCTCTTCTTTGTCGGCAACGGGAAGCTGTATCGGCAGAGCGGCGCTGCCGCACCAACAGAAGTCAGCGGTCCGGCGGGCAACTTTGGTCAACTGACCGTTTTGGGCACGAATCTTTATCTCGTCGCGACCGATTCGAGCGATGATACGCAGCTTTACAAGGTGGCGGCCGATGGCACGGCAAGTTCGGTTCGGGACTTGAATCTCACTCAAGCGAAGCTGGCCGAAGCCCGCCTCACGGTATTCGGCAGTGATCTCTATTTCGTCGACGAGGAGAATGGAATGAAGCAGGCCTTCAAATACAATGGAACCGCCGTAAGTTCGTTGAGTGAATTGGCCTCGTTGTCAGCGGTGGTCGGGCCCCAAGACCTCGTTGAGTTCTCGAATCGTCTTACGTTCACATTGAACAACAACAAGATCTACCAGACGCCGACCGACTCCAGTGTCGTCGTGGCACAGGTGGGCACGGGGACGGTTCTGAGCTCCTTGAGTCACTTTGTCGTTGGCGGAACGAGCCTCTACTTCAGTGGGGGAACCAACGGACAGACGCTCTACAAGCTGACGGGATCAAGCATCTCCACCGTCAAGATGCATGGTAACGCGAGCAATGACGGAGTCGCGGTTCATGGTGCGTTTGCCAATTCGACCTTCTACTACACTGTGCAGTTGGCCAGTGGCGGTTTTGAAATTCACAAGGACGGAGGCACGACCGCCATCACAGCCGCGACACACGCCATCACGGATCTTACGGCGACGGACCATTGGCTGTTCTACAATGTGTCCAACAGCAGTGGTTTGAAGCATCTGTGGCGTACGAATGACAACGAGAGCCAGGTCAACGATTCGTCCGGCAATCAGATCACCAACGCCACCAATCTCGTGGGCAATGGTTCGCTCCTGACCTTCCTGAATGCCTCGAAGGAGTTCTGGCGCGTGGACGCCAGCACTGGCTCCAATTTTGATGCGGTTCCCATGGCATCACTGG
>JBMYQZ010000152.1:0-9605 GCA_049601855.1 Limisphaerales bacterium
TCTGCCAAAGTCGGCTGGGGCAAACCAACACGCGATCATTACTACACCGGCAACGGCGTCCGTGATGGGGTGTGCATAGAACTCAACGGTGAGTTCCATCCCAAGGCCATCTATGCCCACGCGCCTTCCCGTTATGTCTTTCGCTTGGATCAACGCTGGAAGAGGTTCACCACCACCGTTGGCCTCAAGGACGGTGCCGGGCCGGGCGGCACGGGCGTCTTCATCGTCCGCGGTGACGGCCGCGAACTGCATCGCACCAAACTTCTCGGATCAGGACAAACGGCGAAAATCGACCTCGATGTTTCCGATCTGGAGGAACTGCAACTCATCACCGAGAGCGGCAAACAGGGCAATGGCGGATGCTGGACGGTCTGGGGATCCCCCTTCATTTCCCGGTAGAAACCCCTGCGTCGAGCACCCGATGCGCCATATACCGGGCGCACGGTATTGTCCGCCCCCCGGGTGAAGGGCAGGGTTGAAAGTGACAGTAGAATTCTCTGTCCCCACAACCCAACATGACTGCTCTAGAACCCGCTTTGACGATTCACTCAGAGACCCTGGAACTGATTCGACGCATCACCGATGACGGCATCCTCTCCGAACGTGAGGTCTGGGATCTCGCCGAATACCTGAACGACAACTTGGACGCGCGCGCCGAGTGGCCCGGGTGCGACTTGTTTCCAATTCTTCACGAAGTTTTTGAAGATGGTGTCTTGGACGACTATGAGATGGACGCCTTGGCGGACATCCTCGCGCAAATCGAACTGCATTGCGCCGGAGACTCCGCCGCGCGTTCTGTGCGCGCTCAACGGGATGTTCCGGATTACGAATCCGTCTCTCTGGAGGCGATTCATATCGAGGATTTCCATCTTCCGAAGGTTGAGAAGACCGTCAAGATCCCCTGCCAACCATCTGGCGAAATCTATCGCGTCAATCTTCGCGAACACTCCTGCAACTGCCCGGCGTGAAAAGGCAACCGCAAGAAGTTCCCGATCGGAGACCTCAAACGCGCCTGTGCTCACATGGTGGGCGCGTTCGACGCGATGCTGAAGGCGGGGCAGGCCCGGGAAGTGCCGAGCGTCTTTGAGCACGTGTTCACGGACCTATCGTCGCGCGGGCGCGGCATCGACCCCACTCTCGATTGGAAGTTCCTCAAACTCCGGAAGCTTCCGCACCTCGTCGCCGTCGGTTCGGAATGGTGCAGCGTCTACGCCCGCCGCGCCGGCGAAGGCTTTGTGCGTTTTGGCTACAATCTCGCCGAACAACGATGGGCCTACGGCGACCAACCCGGCAACCACCTCCACCTGGAGAAGTTTCTGAACTCAAAAACTGTGGGCCGGCCGGCCGAAGCATTGGCCGGGCACACCCGTTAAACGAAAACGACCCGCCGATTTCTCGACGGGCCGCAAAGGATTAGCCCCGGCGTCGCCGTGCAAGGACAGTTCCCTTGAACATCAAGGAAACCAGGTGGGGTCCAATCGGTGGCTTACGCCTTCCAGTGAAGGCCTGACGGCCATCACCGAAGTCAAGACCCCTATTTAATGGAACGGTTCAGGGAGTTTGTCCCAGAGTCACGAACGGGCTAGGGCTAAATTCAAAAAGTCAAAAGATCAACGGGCAGTTCACCCGAGCACGGGGTAACTATTCTTCATCGCCTTTCTTCCTCAAGTCATTTGTCGAAAAAGTTGTCCTACCACGTCATCGGCAACGACTTTGCTAAGGTTGATTGTGCTTGCAATTCGACTTTCGCAACGCTCGTTTCGAGGCATGCATCGACTTTGTCTCATCCTGTTTCTGGCGTGTTCCCTCCACGCGGCCAAGCGGCCAAACCTGATTGTCGTAATGGTCGACGACATGGGTTACGCCGGATTGGGTTGCTTTGGCAACCCTTACTTCAAGACGCCCGAACTCGACCGCCTCGCGGCCGAAGGAATGAAGCTTACTGACTTCCATTCCTCGGGCACGGTGTGTTCACCGACCCGCACTGGCTTGCTAACCGGCCGCTATCAACAACGCGCCGGGATCGAAGCGGTCATTCATCCCTACCCCGATCATCCCGAGCATCGCAAAGGCCTTCAGCCAACCGAGACGACCTTCGCCGAAGTCTTACAAGACGCCGGTTACGTCACCGGTATCTATGGGAAGTGGCACCAGGGCTATCCGGTGAATTCTCTCGACTACCATCCGCAAATTCACGGCTTCGACGAGTTCATCGGCTATCACAGCGGCAACATCGATTTCATCAGCCACGTCGGCGACCACAACGTTCACGACTGGTGGCACGGCAAAAAGGAAATCGTCGAAGACGGCTACTCAACCCACCTTATCAACAAGTATTCCCTCGACTTCATCCGTCGCCACGCCAAGGGCGACAATCCGTTCTGCCTCTACGTCTCCCATGAAGCAATCCACAATCCGGTGCAGGTGCCGGGAGATCGAATCCGCCGTACCTCGGAAGGATGGGACCGATGGAAATGGCGCGACGTTTCCAAGGAAGAAAGAATCGAGAAATACAAGGGCATGACCTTGCCGATCGACGAAGGCATGGGGCAAATGCGTCGCCTCTTGATTGAGCTCGGAATCGACAAGAATACTTTCGTCCTGTTCTTCTCCGACAACGGTGCTTCCGGTGATTTCCCCAGTGGCAGTCCGAGATTCCGCAGCGGCAAAGGGCAAGTCTACGAAGGCGGCCACAAGGTTCCGGCCATCGCCTGGTGGCCGGGTCGCATCAAGCCCGGTTCCACTTCCGAAGAAACGCTGATCAGCCTCGACATCATGCCCACCTTGCTGGCGCTGGCCGGCACCAAGACCTCGGGCAAACCGCTGGATGGACTGAACTTCTCCGAGGTGATTCTGAAGAAAGGATCGCTGCAGCCGCGCCCCTTGTTCTGGGCTTCCCTGTCCAACGGCGGCCGTCGCTCGGAAGCTCTTCGGGAGGGCAACTGGAAATTGGTCGTCCAGCATCCGCGCGCTCAGCCTGGCACTTTCGCGAATCCCAAACTTGAGCTCTACCGCCTCGACAAGGATCCCGGCGAACGCTCCAACCTCGCCGCGAAGGAACCAGCCCGCGCTCAAGCCATGGCGAAACAACTCCGGGATTGGTTCGCCGAAACTCAACGCGGCGCCACCCCGCAACCCGGCGGCTGGCTCAATCGCTGATTTATGTTAATGATCCGCCCATGAAGACTCAACTGACTCTCGTTTCCCTCTGCTTCGCCCTGACCGCCCTGGCCGGCGAACCCGAATGGACTCCGCTTTTCGACGGCCAGACCACGAAGGGTTGGACGCCCCGCGGCGAGGTGGTGCGCTTCGAGGCCAAGAACGGCGTGTTGGAACTGGAGACACAAAAGAACGTCTGGGTCGTCAGCGATCTCAAGATGGACAATTTCATCATCGAGATGGAGGTGAAAGTTCCGCAGCGAGCCAACTTCAATTCCGGCCTCGCGTTTCGCTGCATCGGCGACAAAGGCAAGCCCAAGGGTTACCAAGCGGAGGTCGATTCCCGGAATCCGAGCCAGACCGGAGGCGTCTATGGCATCGGGCTCGGCGGCTGGCTCTATCCCAAGGCTGCTCAAAAGAAGGAGTTCGCGGAGAAAACCAAGGGCGCCTATCGCCCCAAGGAGTGGAACAAGATTCGGGTCCGCGCCGCCGGCCACCGAATCCAGACCTGGGTCAACGACCGCCCAGTGGCGGATTTCCGCGATTCCCAGTCACTCGAAGGCTATTTTGGGATCCAACACCACGGCGGCGGTGACGTCGTTCGTTTCCGAAATATCCGCGCGAAGAAAGCCCTCGTGATCAAGTAAGAATCGCACTTGCGATGGAGGCCGGAACGGCTACTTTCACGTTGTACGGTCGGCAGTTCGTTTCTTCATGGGGTATCCCCACCCCCACCTCCTTGGCGAACTGTTGACCGGACACTTTTTTTGCCTACTTCCGTTTTTCACCGGTGATTTCTGGACAAGCCGCCCGTTTGCCACTAAGTCCCGCGCATGGAAAATCGGAAGCTGACCTTGGGACACTCCCCCGATCCGGACGATGCGTTCATGTTTTACGCCATGGCGCGCGACCTCATCCCGCTCCACGGTTACGAGTTCACCCACACCCTGCAGGACATCCAAACGCTCAATGAGCGTGCCACGCGCGGCGAACTCGACATCACCGCCATCAGCATCCACGCCTATCCTTACGTGGCGGACAAATATGCCCTGCTTCCCAGCGGCGCCAGCATGGGCGATGGCTACGGTCCGATGCTCGTCGCCAAGGAAAAGTTCACCGCCGACCAGATCGCGGGCAAACGCATCGCCATACCCGGCAAGATGACGAGCGCCTTCCTTGCCCTCCAACTCTATCTCCAGAAGAAAGGCGATGAACTTGATTATATTGTCGTTGAGTTCGACCAGATCTTCGAAGCGGTGAAGGAAGGACGCGCTGATGTGGGCCTGATCATTCACGAAGGACAACTCACCTACGCCGACGCAGGCTTGAAACTGTGCGAAGATTTCGGTCGCTGGTGGAAGGACGGCAACGACGGCCTGCCCCTGCCCTTGGGTGGCAACGTGATCAGCAAATCCATTCCCGCCGACGAACGCAAGGTCATCTCCGACATCCTCGCCGAAAGCATCGGCTACAGTCTCGACCATCGCGAAGAAGCGGTGAAATACGCCCTCGATTTCGGGCGCGGACTCGATCTCGATCTCGCCGATCGTTTCGTTGGCATGTATGTCAACGACTGGACGAGGGATTACGGCGAGAAAGGACGCGAAGCCATCACCCGATTCCTGAATCAGGGCGCCGAAATGGGTATCGTGCCCAAGATTGACGAACTCGAGTTCGTCTGAGCCTCAGCCGCCAAGCTGTTCGCGAAGTTGCTGGGCCTCGGCCTGAGCGTTTGAGAGTTCGCCAATGAGATAGGACTGAAGGCCCACCGCGCGTTCACCAACCTTGATGCGTGCTCGTAGAATGTCGCGATCAAAGGGTTTCTGCACAAAGTCATCTGCCCCGGTCTCCAAGGCTTCCAACATGCTCTCCTTAGAGTCCTTGGCCGTAATCATGATGATGTGGAAGGGGGTGATGTTCATCTCCCGGATTTTGCGCACGAGGTCGAGTCCGCTCAGTTCCGGCATCATCCAATCAAAAAGCGCGATCCGCAGATCCGGATCCTCGTTGAGCACCTGCAATGCCTCCAAGCCATTGGTCGTGGCGACCGGCTCGTAGCCCCATTTCGTCAGCAGATTCGTGAGAACCTGACGAATAATGGGATCATCATCAGCGAGGAGGATCTTCATGCGTTAGGAAAGAATAATGTGGAAAAACGCCCCTTACCACGTCAAAAAGCGCCTTAGGCGGCTGCGGAGTCGGTTCAACTGACTAAATCTGCTGCACGACCTTCTGATAGCACTCCGGACAAATGCCATGCGTAAACTTGGCTTGGGAGTGCTGGGCAATGTAGGCCTCCACTTCGTGCCAGTAATTTCGGTCGTCGCGGATCTTTTTGCAGTAACAGCAGATCGGGAGCAGGCCCTGCAGCTGTTTCACATGCGCGAGCGCGGCTTCGAGTTCCTTGACCCGCTCGGCGAGTTCCATCTGCAGATGGACCACGCGGGCGCCGACTTGGACACGCGCCTTGAGTTCCTCCTGATCGAAAGGTTTGGTGATGTAATCGTCCGCGCCGGCTTCGAGCCCCTGCACGATGTTCGCCTTCCCACCACGAATGGTGAGAAGGATCATGTAGAGCGGGGAAAGTTTCAGCTGGTGACGTGCTCGGCAGCAGAGTTCCACGCCGTCCATACCCGGCATCTGCCAGTCAATGATCGCCAACCGCGGGGGCGTTTCGTTCTGCAGGGCCTTCATGGCCTGCTCGCCATTGGTGGTGACCTCGACCTCGTACTGCCAGCGAGTCAGCAGGTCCTCCAGAATCCGGCGGACCACGGGATCATCTTCGACTACCAGTACTTTTATCGGGTTTGGGTGACCTCGCGGTAAGGCAGAGCTTTTCAACTTATGCCAACAGCGTCAAGCCGCACGTTTCCACATTTTCCCAGGTAAACTCCTCACATTTTCGTGTGCCATTCCGGCATTGAATCAGCAGCCCTGAGCGGCAGAATTCGCGCCGATGCGATACCGACGATTTGGGCGAACGGAGATCGAGATGCCGGTGATCTCATGTGGCGGCATGCGCTACCAACACAAGTGGACCGATGTGGACCCGGGTGAAGTGCCGAGCGAGGGCCAAGCGAACGTCGAAGCCACCATTCGCCGCGCCCTCGAACTCGGTATCAATCACATCGAAACCGCCCGTCTCTACGGCAGTTCCGAAATGCAACTCGGCTGGTTGCTCCCCCAACTCCCGCGCGACGAGATCATCGTGCAGACCAAGGTACCCCCTTTCGCGACGGCCGAGGAGTTTCTCAAGACCTTCGACACGTCGATGAAGTATCTCGGGCTCGATCATGTCGATCTGCTCTCTCTCCACGGCATCAATCACGGTGAATTCCGTGACTGGTCGCTCAAGAAGGGCGGCTGCCTCGAAGCCGCGCGCAAGCTCCAAGCTGAGGGCCGTTGCAAACATGTCGGTTTCTCCACCCACGCCACCACGGACATCATCCTCGATCTCGTTGAGAGCGACGGTTTCGACTACATGAACGTCCACTGGTATTTCGTCAACCACCTCAACTGGCCCGCCCTCGAAGCCGCCGCCAAGCACGACATGGGCGTCTTCATCATCAGCCCGAACGACAAGGGCGGAAAACTCTACTCGCCCCCGCCCTTGCTGGAAACGATGTGCGCGCCTTTGACCCCGATGCAGTTCAACGACCTTTACTGCCTGCGGCGTCCCGAAGTGCACACCCTCAGTTGTGGCGCTTCCAAACCCGGCGATTTCGACGAACACGTCGCCGCGCTCGAACACTACGGCCGCATCGACGAGACCATCCGCGGCATCGAGAAATCTCTCCGCGCCGAATTGGTCGAGCGCCTGGGCTCCGATTGGTGCGAGCAATGGCCCAACGGCCTCCCTGAATACCTCGACTTCCCCGGCGAAGTAAACGTCTCCGAGATTCTCCGCCTTTGGACCTATGCCAAGGGACTCGACCTCACGGACTGGGCTCGCATGCGCTACAACCTTCTCGGTCAAGGCGACCATTGGTTCCCCGGCGAGAACGCCAGCAAGGCCCGCGGTCAGGATCTCAGCAACGCCCTCAAGGACAGCCCCTTCGCCGACCGCATTCCGGAGATCCTCGAGGAAGCCCACGGGATGCTTGTCGACCAGCCGGTTCAACGCTTGAGCCAAAGCGATAATTGACGGAACCGGTCAATTGACGTCCACTCTCGCGCCGCACCACCAACATGAGCAGCAAACTCCAAGCAACCCGCCGCCAGATCGGACTCGCTCTCAAGGGCGCCGCCATGGGCGCGGCCAACGTGATCCCCGGCGTCTCCGGCGGCACCATCGCCTTCATCACCGGCATCTACGAGGAACTCATCAACTCCATCAAATCCTTCGACCTCGACGCGCTCAAACTCGCGTTCCGGTTCAAGATCAAGGAGTTCATCGAGCACACAAATCTGAAGTTTCTCATCCCGATCGGCATCGGAGTGATCGTCAGCATTGTCAGCCTCGCCAAGCTGTTGAAATACCTGTTCCAAACCCACGAAGTCGTGACGATGGCCTTCTTCTTTGGGCTTATCGTTTCATCCGTCTACCTCGTCGGCAAACAGATCGAGAAGTGGAACGTACCCGCCATTTTCATGCTTTTGATCGGCGGTGGCATTGCCGTAAGCATCGCGTTTCTCAAACCGGCGGAACCGGATCCGAATCCCATCTGGGTTTTCGTCTGCGGCATCGTGGCCATCTCCAGCATGATCTTGCCGGGTCTCTCGGGATCCTACGTCCTCTTGATCATGGGCAATTATCTCCTGATCCTCAGCGCCATCAGCGAATTCAAGTTCGGCATTCTCATTCCAATGTGTGTTGGTTGCGGTTTCGGACTCATCGCCTTTTCCCACCTCCTCTCCTACATCTTCAAACACTTTCGTAATGGCACCATCGGCCTGCTCACCGGCTTTGTCACCGGTTCGCTGGTCATCATCTGGCCGTGGAAAGACAAACTCTTCCTCAAGGACGAAGCCGGCGTCGAAATCCTCCGGAAAGGCAAGCAGATCGTGGCTGGCTACGAATGGCGGATCCCCGAGATGAATGGAGATTTCGCGATCGCCATGTTCGTCATGCTCGTTGGTGTCGTTGCCGTAATCATCATCGGCCGCTTCGACGACGCGAAGCCCGAGAGGCCCAGCACGGCGGAACCCGTGAGCACGGAGTGAGCTGCGACTTGTCCTGCTGGCTTCCAGCAAGACGAGGTCTCCGTCCGCCCTACGCCACGATCGGCTTGATCACTTCTCCCGCGACATCAGTCAGGCGAAAACGCCGGCCGTTGTACACGTAGGTCAACTTCTCGTGATCCATGCCGAGCAGGTGCAGGATGGTCGCGTGCAGATCATTCACGTGTACCTTGTCGCCGGCCGCGCGGTGACCGATTTCATCCGATTCGCCGTAGGTCACTCCACCTTTCACGCCACCGCCGGCTAGCCAGGCGGTGAAGCAGTGCGGATTGTGATCGCGACCAGGCTTCTTTGATTTCTGCGTCAGCGGCAGGCGACCAAATTCACCACCCCACACGATCAATGTGTCATCGAGCAACCCGCGCTGTTCCAAGTCCGTCAGCAGACCGGCGATCGGAACGTCCGTTTCACCCGCAAATTGGGAGTGGTTGCCTTGAATGTCACTGTGACCGTCCCACGACCGCTGGTTCTCCATCCCGCCCGAGTAGATCTGAATGTAGCGCACGCCGCGTTCAACCATCCGGCGCGCCGTCAGGCACTGACGGGCGAAATGATCACAGCGCTTGTCGCCAATCCCGTAGAGTTCCTGGATGTGCTGCGGCTCGCGACTGATGTCCAACGCTTCCGGCGCGCTGTTCTGCATGCGATAAGCGAGTTCAAAACTCTTGATGCGCGCCTCAAGTTCAGCCTCTCCGGATCGCGACTGGACGTGGCGCTGATTCAATCGTGCAAGCAATCCAAGCTGTCGCTGTTGTTGCTCGTCATTCATGTGTTTCGGTCGCTTGAGATTCTCGATCGGATCACCCTTCGGCTTCAGCCAGGTGCCCTGGTAAACACTCGGCAGAAAACCCGCGCCCCAATTCGCCGCATGCCCTTTCGGCAATCCGCGATCAAGCGGATCGGACATCACGACAAACGCCGGCAGGTTCCGACTCTCACTTCCCAGTCCATAAGTCACCCACGATCCCACGCAGGGATACCCCATGCGCGGCAGACCGCAGTTCATCATGAACAAGGCGGGACTATGGTTGTTCGATTCCGTGTGACCGGAATGGACAAAAGCCATCTTGTCCGCATGCCCACCCAGCGCGGGAAAGATTGAGGAAACCATCTTGCCACTCTGCCCCCGTGGCGTGAATTCGAACGGCGACTTCATCAACGGCCCGACCGCGTTCTTGAAGAATCCGGTCTGCTTGTCGAAGCCTTCCAGTTCCTTGCCATGCGCCTTGATCAGACCGGGCTTGTAGTCCCAGGTATCCACGTGA
>JBMYQZ010000153.1:0-9591 GCA_049601855.1 Limisphaerales bacterium
GCGCTATTCGTTGGTTCAAACAGCAGGCCAAAGAACTGGGCGTGGATCCCAATCGCATCGTCGCTGGCGGCGGCTCCGCCGGGGGACACATCAGCCTGCTGGGCACGACCAACCCGGGCCTCAATGATCCCAATGACCCCAAAGGAATCGACACTTCCGTGGCGGCCTACGTCTTGTTCAATCCTGCGCTTTCGAAGAGTGATGGCAAAGATCCGGATGTGGATTTTTTGCAGCATCTGAAAGCTGACTTTAGGCCGGCGATCGTCTTTTTCGGCAGCGAGGACAAGTGGATGAAGAACGGCTGGACGCCCGCAGCCGCCAAAATGAAGTCGCTCGGCATCACCTCCGTCGAGATGCAAATCGCCGAAGGGCAAACGCACGCTTTTTTCAACAAGCAGCCGTGGAAGGATATTACGCTGATTGCCGCGGATGAGTTTCTGACAAAGCTCGGCTACCTCCAAGGCAAGCCCACCCTCGCGATGCCTGAAACGGGTGAAACGTTGAGCGTGAAGCCCTAGTTGTGTTTCGCAAAATTCATAGCTCTATCAACACCATGCGCCATCTCATCAACACTGCGATTATCCTCCTCCTCGCCACCTGCTCCGGCATCGCGCAAAACAAAAAACAGCGCAAGCCCGCGGTTTCTCCCGAGACCCTGGCTCTCTACGCGCCCGGTGAGTTCAAGGGAGTCAAATACCGTCTGATGAAACCCATCGGATTCGACCCGAAGAAAACCTATCCGCTTGTCCTCAGCCTGCACGGCGCCGGCGGGCGCGGTTCGAACAACATCAAGAATCTGCGCAACTGGAATGAGTGGCTGGCTGACCAGGATCTCCGCCGCAGGCATCCCTGCTTTGTACTCGCACCCCAGTCGTCCACTTCGTGGTTCGACCCGTCCTCCGAGCACAGCATTCTGCCCGATCCGGGCTCGGTCGTGATCGAGGATCTTCCCGAAGGCATGCACAAGTTTGCCCGACGCACCGTCGATCTCGCCGCCGAAGTCGCAAAAAAACCCGACGACCCGCGCCTCAAAGCGGGTGTCCTCGGCAAGGTTCTCGAATTCATCGACACCGAGCTCGCCGTGCAATACAAGATCGACGCCGACCGGGTCTACTGCATCGGCCATTCCATGGGCGGCGCGGGGACTTTTACCGCCGTCTACCAGCATCCCAACCGCTTCGCCGCCGCCATCCCTTCGGCCGGAATCTTCTTTCCCTGGCTTGATGCCCGGCGCCTCAAGGATGTGCCCCTCTGGATCTTCCACGGCAAAGACGACAAGGTCGTCGATTACATCGGCTCACGGAGCCCCTTCGAACGGCTTCAGAAGCTGGGAGCCAACGCCAAGCTCACCTCGTTTACCGGCGTGGGCCATGCCGCCACCGTCTCCTTCAACTACACTGGTGACGACCCGGAGAAAGGCTACGTCACTGAACACGCCTCAGGTCGCACGGACAAAACCGATCAGGTCTGGGATTGGTTGTTCCGGCAGAAGCGCTCGAAACCGGTAAAATGACCCTTCTTGCCCCGACAAAGGATATACAGATGAAGAAAATCCTCACTCTCCTCGCCCTCGTCGTTGCCGCCGGCAATGCGACCGCAGCTGCGTCGAAATGGAATACGTTTGGCTTCCAACAGCCGAACAGTATGGGGGGCGGTGCGGCGCCGATTCCGAAGAGCGGGAAGTTCCGGGTCTTCGTGCTGATGGGACAATCCAACATGACGGGCGCCGCCCGCGCGAAGAATCTGAAGCCGCCCTACACCGAGAAGCACGAACGCATTCGGATCTGGGCCAATGGACGCTGGGAATACTTCGTGCCGACCGTTCGCTTTGGTCCGGGCGTTTCCCTGGCGCGTCAGTTGGCCGAGCTCTGGCCGAACGACACCATCGGGATCATCAAGGTGGCCAGCGGCGGAACGGGCATTCGTGGCTTCGAGAAGAACTGGTCCTTCGAACGGGCCAATCTCACCTTTGACGGCAAGAAGGGATCACTCTACGAGGATCTGATGAATGCAGTGGCCGAAGCCAAGCGCGTCTCCCAGCCGGAGTTCTGCGGTTTCGTTTGGAAACAGGGAGCCGCGGACGGAACGAAGAAGATTCTGGCTAATGAATACTTTGACACCTTCAAGCAATTGGTCGCGGACCTGCGCCAGGATCTTGGCTCGCCAAACCTTCCGGTCTTCATGCCGTCCTACCTGAATGACGAGGCTCTGCTCAAAGCGATTCTGTCGAAACTGAGCGATGAGGAATTGCGCAAGATCAAGAACCCCGAGGGCAAAGAGTCCGTGAAGGATGCGGATCTGCTCCCGGCGGTCCTGGCTCACCTGAATGAGGCAAACCAGTCCGGGCTGAGAAAGATGTTCGGCAAACGTCCCTACATTGCGGCAGTCGTCGCCGCGCAAAACCGCGCCGGTCGCGAACTCCGGAATGTCGCCACCCTCTACCCCGGCGAGCTGCCCCGGATCAGCGGCGACAACGCGCACATCAACGCCGAAGGCCAAATCAAGCTCGGGAAGTTCACGGCTTCCGCAATCAAGAAGTTTTACAAGACCAAGCGGGTGATGCTTGAGAAGCCGGAGCAGGATTAAGAATTCACAGAAACGAACAACCAGAGCCCAACGGGCTCAACGCATACTAGCCCAGGGCAACGCCCTGGGTAGACAGACACACAAAACGGCAGGCCGAAGGTCTGCTTCATAAGAATTGGTGAAAACGATCGTAGTGGCCTTATGCCGCAGGCCTTCAGCCTGCCCTGTTTTCGGACACCGTTCCCAGGGCGTTGCCCTGGGCTAGTATGAGATCAGCCCGTTGGGCTTTTCCCGACCGATCAAGATTAAGAGAAGCAAATGAAACGAAGTAACCTGATACTCCTCACCGTGCTCATGCTGGCGTGGACCACGTCGCCACTAATTGCCGCGAGCAATCCGTTGGAGAAGCAGATCCTCAAGCTGCAACCGCAGGCCGACAAGGATGGCGATGGCAAGTTGTCCAAGGCGGAGGAAGCGGCGCTGAGCAAGATGATCCTGAAGCGATACCCCCGAGCCGACGCGGACGGCGATGGCGTTCTGTCCAACAAGGAATGGCAGGCGGTGATCCGCCAGGCGACTGCCCGGGCCAAACGGCAAGGCAGACAGAAATCAGACGCGGGAGCGACCCAGGCGAAAGGAGGGAAAGCACCTACTCATGCGAATGTGAAATACGGCGAGCACGAGCGGAACATCTTCGACATCTGGCTTGCCGACAGTGACGAGCCCACGCCCCTGGCCATCTACATTCATGGCGGAGGTTTCCGGGCGGGCAGCAAGGAGAAGCTCAAAGCGAACGAACGCGATCAACTGCTCAAGGCGGGCATCTCCGTGGCGGCGATCAATTACCGGTTCATGTCCGTTGCCACTCCACTGCCCACTCCCCATCACGACGCCCGGCGGGCCTTGCAACATATGCGCTCCAAGGCGAAGGAATGGAACATCGACCAGGCTCGAGTCGCGGCTTTCGGCGGTTCGGCCGGCGCGCAGATCTGCATGTGGCTGGCCTACACCGACGACATGGCCAAACCCGACAGCAAGGACCCCATCGAGCGTGAATCCACCCGCCTGACCTGTGTGGCCACCTCCGGCGGTCAGACCACGAACGACATCGAATTCTGGCAGAACAAAATCGCCACCCTGTTGGGACCCGATACCGACGTCAAAACGCTTTCCCGTCCCTTGGGCAACATCACCGACCCCGAAAAAGCTCATCTGGCCAAGTGGGGAGCGAAGACAAAGGCCGAAGCCGAAGAGATCGCTCGTAAACATTCCGCCGTTTCGATCGTGTCCGCCGATGATCCCCCGATCTTCATGAGCTACGGCATGACGCCGACCGCCAAACCACCCACCGAAAGAGGACGAATCCGCGGCTGGCTCATCCACCACGTCAACCTCGGCCTCGCCCTCAAGGAAAAGACCGACGCTCTCAAGCTCGAAGCCCATCTCAAGTATCCCGGCGCCAAAATCAAATACCAATCCCAAGTTGAATTCTTCGTGGACAAGCTTTTGAAGAAGTAACGCAGCAATGAAACGATTCACGATCCTCACTCTGTCTGTTCTGTTGTTCCATACGACGGCATCGCACGCACAAGCAGCGAAACCACAACAAGGAACGAAGAACAAAGAACGAAGAACGACCGCCAAGCGGCCAAACGTCCTTTTCATCGCCATCGATGATTTGAATGACTGGACGGACACGCTCAAGGGCAACCCTCAGGCCAAGACGCCGCACATGGAAAAGCTGGCAGCCAAGGGAATGCTTTTCAAAAACGCTCATTGCGCGGCGCCCGCCTGCGGCCCTTCGCGGTCCGCCATCATGAGCGGGATCAGGCCGTCGACATCTGGGAATTACATCAACAAGAATTCGTTTACGAGGAATCCCATCCTCAACAACTCAGTTCTGTTGCCCGAGTTTTTTCAACAGAACGGCTACCACGTCGCCGGTGTTGGGAAACTGTTTCACGGCGGTCATTTCCAGAGAGAAGTCAAAGGGCGGGGCTTCGATGAGTATTACCCGAGCAAAACACAAGATCTTCCCTCTTTCGCAGGACTCAAGTTCAACTCCAAGCCGCCCCTGGGTGGATGGTCGAGGAAGAATGATTGGGGACCCTTGCACCCGGACGTGACGGTGGACGACCATCCCGATGGCATCACCGCGAATTGGGCGACGAAGAAACTGCGCGACGAAGAACTGCAGGAGCCGTTCTTTCTGGGAGCCGGCATCTTCATGCCTCACCTGCCCAACTACGCGCCTCAGAAGTATTTCGATCGCTTCCCTCTTTCGGACATCAAGCTTCCCGAAGGTTTCCGAGAAGACGACCTGGATGATGTGCCAGCCGCTCACGCCAAGATGGCCCACAATCCGTGGTTGAAGAGAATCAGGGAGATGAACCAATGGAAGCCGGCGATCCAAGCGTATCTTGCCTGCACCTCCATGGTGGATGACCTCATTGGCCGGATCGTCGGAGCGCTTGAGAATTCCAAATACGCCGACAACACCATCATCGTGCTGTGGAGCGATCACGGCTTTCATCTGGGCGAAAAGGGGCGTTGGGGAAAGTACTCCCTTTGGGAGCGGGCCACACGGGTCAACCTCATTTGGGTGGCGCCCGGCGTGACCCAGCCGGGAACCGTTACCGACAAGCCGGCGAACCTGTTGGACATCTATCCGACCCTGGCCTCGCTGACCGGACTCAAGCCCCCGGAAGGACAGCTGGAAGGCAACGATCTTTCCGTATTGATGAAGAACCCGGACGCCGCTTGGGATGACACCACCGTAACCACTTTCGGATACAAGAACTACGGTGTTTGTTCCAAACGATATCGCTACATCACCTACGCAGATGGAACCGAAGAACTCTACGATCATGCGAAGGACAAGTGGGAATGGGAGAACCTCGCGGGCAATTCGGATTACTCGGAAGTGAAGGAGAAACTACGTAAAGAGCTTCCCACCCACCATCAACCTATGGGGGCTATCGAAGCCTTTTTTGAGCGCAGTAGAAGAAGATAACCGTCCGCTAGAAGAGAAACTGAAATGAAACCGACAATGAGAACGACACTACTATTTCTGGCCGTTGGTCTGTGGTGTGTGACCGGCCAGGCGCAGGCGATTGAGGGGAAAGCCGATGACAAACAGAAGCAGGCCACCAAGCTGGGTCCCGGTTCCGCGCATCCCGTCACGACCGGCGAGGTCCGGGTCTCCCTTGAGAAGTTCTTTCTCGAAGGCGATCCGCATGCGTGTGGGATCATCTGGGACGTCACGGTCGACGAGAAGAAAGGCGAACTCTTTGTGCTCTGCGAACCCAAGCGTGTCGGAGGCGTGGGGGAAGTGCGCGTCTTTGACCGGAGCGGTGCCTATTTGAGAACCATCATGCCGCTCAATCCCACCCTGCCTTACGCCAAAGTGCGGGACATCACGCGAGAGATCGTCAAAGAGGGCGGAACGGAATTGATCGTTCCCAGGTTTGACCTGAGCTGGGGCGAACCTTCGTTCTATGGCACGTTCTGGGATTCCCACAAGAAGATCGCGCTGGCGCCCGATGGCGACCTGGTTATCTCCGACCTCTACCGCGGCAAACTCATGCGAATGGGAACCGACGGCAGCCTACCCGAGGAAGGGTGGAACTCAGGTTTTGCGGTTCATGTGAAGGGTAATCGGGGCAGCGCCATCGAGAATCACCTGCCCTTCGGTTCCCTGCGTTACCCCTACTTTCATTTTGGCCCGGACGGTTCGATGTATGTGTCGGGCGGGCAAAGTTCCTTTGAGGCGAAGTATCACCACTACAACCTGGAAGGGGGCGTAAACAAGGCGCGCTACCGATTACCGATAAAAGGAGAACGCAGCGGTTACGTGTGGAAGCTCGGGCTGAAGCCCGGCCCGAAAGCTGAGAAACAGGGCGTTGTCGGTGGGTTCAAAGAGGCCAGCGGAATTGTCGTCGACGGGGATCACATCGTGGTTGCGGATGCAGGGAACAACCGCCTCCGCGTCTGCACGATAGACGGCAAAGAGGTTGCGTCGATCACGCACTATTCGGACGAGGGAAAGAAGCAGCGGATCCTGGATCCGACCGCCCTGGCCATGGATCGCGACAAGTGCCTGTATGTGCTCATCGGTTCCGAAGCGCGGCCCAAGGACCTGAAAACGGAAGGCAGCATCAGGTTCGTGCAGAACGCCCTGCACAATTCGGCTTTCGAAGAACTTCCGCCTCCGCGAAAAGTGATCAAGCTGCGTAACTGGAACAAACCCGAACTGCTGGCCAAGTCCGCCCCCGTGCACACCTACGTGATGCAGATTGCGGTGGATGCCGGCGTAACGCCGCCGCTCGTCTGGGTGGCCAACGGTGGCGGTCCAGGAAGTCTGCAGCGATTGTCGGGTAAAGACCTTTCCTTGCAGGCGCAATGGCAGGACGACAGCAAAACCCTTTCCAATCCGCGACAGGACAGCGGCATGCCCATCCTGAACATCGATCCGGAAACGGGACACGTGTATGTGGAAGACGACGCCCGATACCGCCACAAGAAATTCGGCATGGTGTATCGCCTGGATCAACAGGGCAAGATCCTGAAGACTTGGGATCCCTACTTCATCGACATCGAGGAGAGCGGACTCATCTCGCCGTGGGGCGCGGTCAATCTCGAGCGCGGTTTCCCGCATCCGGAGGAATCCCTGTTCCTGGATTCCGTGTTCGGCAAGGATGGCCGGGTTTACCGATGGCGACTCGGTGAGAAAGGTATCAGCATTTTGCGCTTCGACCGCGCCAGCAAACCGATTCCTTTCGCGTCCACGGGCAAACATGAACTGTTGGTGGATGCAGTTCCGGTCAAAGGCCGCCTCTACCAGAAAGCGCATCTCCGGAAGCAACTGACCTGCTGGTGGGATGTCTACTCCGGGATGGACGTGGATCGTGAGGGCAACATCTATTACCTGAACAAGCTGGATCGGTACAAGGAGTCGGGGATGATGTTGCCGAACTACGCCTTGCACCGGCAACTCGACGTCTATGACTCCACCGGCAAACTGAAGCAGAAGGCGCTGCTGGAACTGACCAGCGTGAAGGGCATCCAGGTGGACAAGGAGGGTTGCCTGTACATCGTCCACATTCCCGCCAACGGCAGACCTTTCGAAGAACGCGTCGACCGGGCCAAGGCCAAGGCGCCCAAGCGATTCCCGATGCGGTCCTTTGCCCTGTCAAAGTTTGCGCCCACGGGCGGAGAACCGCTTTGGTCGCAGCCCTGGGATGGCGATCATGGCATGGGATTCATCCCGCCGAACCCCCACTGCATTTGCAGCACCCACCGCGTCAACCAGGCGCTGGATGACAAGGGCTACATCTACATCGCGACCAAACACAGCGTCCAGGTGGTCGACACGAAGACGGGCAAGCTCGTCGGCGACTTCGGCAGTTACGGCAACTGGGATTGCAAAGGAAAAGGCAGCGCCTATCCGCATCCTGAACTGCCCTTCGGAAGCATCTCCGGCTTGGCGGTATGGAAAGACAAACTGTTCGTCATGGACGTCCTCAACCGCCGCCTCGTGAAATGCAACATCAGCTATGACCCGGCCTTGAAAAGCGCCAGGTGAATTCAATGACCCGACGAAATAACATGGAAGTCCCCAGAACCTCCAGTGACGGCCTACGTCGCCGCGATCTTGTCAAAGGCGTGGCTGTTGCAGGTTTGGGCCTTGCGATGGCGGGCCTCGGCTTCTCGTGCGGTGGCGCCCAAGAAGGTGTACGGCACGAACTTCCCATTGCCACCCACTGGAGCAGTAAGACGAAGGCCTATGAATACATGGCCAGCGACCAGCCGAAGTACCGGGTGCCGGCGGCGCAAGGGAAATATCAGCCAGGTAGCTCTTACTACTATTACCGGCAGGGAGCCCGTAATTTTCTACCGGATCTGAACAACTACGTGGGCATGAACTATAGCCTGAGGGCCATCGGCGAGAAACAAGTCAGGGCTCTGGCGCGAAGGGTAAACAAAGCCACCGGGGTCCAACTGAAGTTTTATCGTCCCGATGCCTTCACCAAACGAAATGCTCCCACCAGGCTCAAGGAGGCTCCCGGTTATGTTCAAGTGCTACACGCAAAGATCATCAAAACCGGTGAAGATGATCTCGGATGTCTGGCAACTTTCTTCCTGCCGCCAAACTGGAAGAGTGATGCCGCTGAGGGCACCTATCCCATCGTAACGGTGGGTCACTACGATCTTAATGAGCATGTGTTCATGCCCACGCCCAATGGCAGAGGGGATGCCTTTGGCTCCATCGTTGCCAGGAGCGGCATCGAAGGACGCACCGGCGCGATCGGGGTGATCTGGAATGGCGGCGGTGCTTGGGCCACCTATACGCAAAACCCGAGAGCATTCAGGCAATTCGGAAAGATCATCGACTACGCGGCCGAAGAGCTTGGCGGAGACCGTCATTGCGTCATGGCGACGGGAAATTCCAGAAGCGGGATAACCGCAGTGAACATGGCCAGCAATCCGTTGAACCTGGATTACACCGTGAAATTCATTTCTGCGGGCTCCTTTGCTGGAAACTCGGATGCCAGTGACTCGGCGTTTACGACAACCTATCCCAAGCAGCTGATGAATCTCTGCCGGATGACCGGGTTGCAAGATTCCTGGAAACCGGGATGGACCTATCCGGCTACCGATGGCGTCCATGTCCGCGCCGAAGATGTCAACCAGGAGGCCCCTGGTGAACACACACTTCAAAGGCAAGGACGTGTACGAAGTAGCGAGTTATATCCTCACGGGAAGCGAGCGCCCTGATCCGGACATGAATCAGCTCTCGGACAATATGATCGACGGGATATTGGAAGCGCGAACGTCGGTTTTTCTCGAAGTAAGAACGAGTGATATTCTGCCTCACTTCAACATGCTCGAGTATGCGAACACGCTGGAAGCAAAGATGAAGGCAAAGGGAGAGGTCCGGCTCCACGTTGATTACATCGCGCGCGCCGGCCATGCGTGGCGAAGAACGCCCCGGGGTGGTTTCCCTTTGAATGAGAAATTGTGGGAGGCGCTCTTGCACTTCGTGGACCCGAATGCCCCCAAGGG
>JBMYQZ010000154.1:0-9551 GCA_049601855.1 Limisphaerales bacterium
TGCCGCACCGACGCCGGCAGCTCCCGCACCAGATCCTGCCGCTGCTTCGCAAACGACTTTCCAACCCGCCCCCCAAGGGAGCAAATCACTCTTTGCTCCCGCTGCCGGCAGCCAAACCTTCGAGACTGGACCTGCCGCTCCGGTTCAGCCAACTCCCACCGCTGAACCTACCGGCCAAAGGTTTGAACCTCAACCGATCGAACCCCAAGCTCCAGCACCAGCAGCTCCATCGTCGGATGACGCCGCCACGGAAGTTCCCATATTGCTGACGGATCTTACCTCCAAGTTCCCTGACGGGCTCAAGCAAGAGATCGCCAGACTCCCCTCGGAGTCCGTGATCATGTTTCCCTCCGAGGAACTCGGAAGCGCCATGAAGTCCGCCAAGATCCGCTTTGCCTGGACTCAATTGCGAAGGTGGATGCTCCCGAAAAGCAACTACGCCTCCGCCGCTTGGGAAGGCACCCAGGTGGAACTTCCGTTGAAAGCCGTGGTCGGCCCCTTCATGGCCGCGATGCGAGGCAAACCGTCCAAGGTAAAGATCCCCAGTGCGAGCACGGCACCAGCCGCCGATACGGCTCCGATCGCCGCCGCACCAACGCTCGCGACGCCTTACAGGGCAGAACCTTTCGTCTCCAGCAAACCAGCGACGCAGTTTGCGCCCACTCCGCCGCCGATGGACGGACCCGTTGGAATTCCACCGGCATCCGGGCCGGCGGCATCGGCGACAGCACCTGAATCCTCCAACTCCTCCCTTGATCGATTACTGGGTCACCCGGGCAAGACCACCTGGACTCCCATCGAAATCGTGCAACATGTCAGCAAGATCGACGGCATCGGCGGCGCCATGCTTTCGCTTGCCGAAGGACAAATCGCCGCGGCCGCGATCAACCTCGACGTCAAGACGGACCTCATCGCCTTTCGCGTTCCCCGCCTCCTGAAGCTCGTTGCCGAGCATGTGGAAGAGATGCAATTGGATTCGCCCACTTACGTCTCATTCACCGCTGCGGGGGTTCAGTGGATCAGCTTCAAACTTGGAAACATTTTCTTTACTGTCCACGGACGGACGGGCGAAAATCTCCCCGTTACGCGGCTGGAATTGCGAGGGTGTCTTCGAAACCCTCAATTCCATCACCGGCCTGCTGTTACACAAGTTCCTCAGCAGCGCCTGAGCCCACATGTCCGGCCTCCCAGCCCTGAATGAAGAAGACCAAAGCTGTTTCACTTTGGTCTTGGATACCTTTTTGACCCAAAGCAAGGCGCTACGCGTCCTGCTTTTGGAACAGGCCGGCTATATCATCCAGCAAGCTGGCAGGAATCCGGAATTGGACACCGAAGAATTCGCCGCCTTGGCTTCCAATGCCTTCAACGCCATCGAACGACTTTCCACTTGTCTGGAGGAACCAGACTTCAAAGTCCTCCACCAACGCGGCGGCATTCACCAAACGGGAATCTTTCGCATCGACGGGAGTTCGCTCTTGGTCTCGGTCTTTCCAGCAGAGATTTCCTTGGAGGCGATCGAGAGCAAGGCGGCCACCGCAGTCGCCCAGATCAGCGATCAGCTTGAACGTGCTCGAGATCGGATGCCCAACGTCAGCGTCGATCTCGCGGACCACAATCCGCATTCCGTCGAAACGGTGCTCTTCAAGCGCAAGCCATCGGCTTGATCACTTGCGTTTCTTCGCCGCCTTTTTCTTGGCGGTCTTCTTTTTGCCAGTCGCGTGAACCATCGAGTTCACCCGCAAGCGCAGACCATTCAGGCGAATGAAACCCGTCGCATCGTCTTGGTTGTACGCATTCGTCGGATCCGCATCCATCGTCGCGATCTGTGGATTGTAGAGACTCTCCGGCGACTTCACCCCGGCGGAGTGAATTCCGCCCTTGTAGAGTTTCACGCGCGCAGTGCCGCTGACGTTCTTCTGGGTGTCATCCACCATCGCTTGAATTGCTTCCCGTTCCGGTGCAAACCAGAAACCGTTGTAGACCAGCTCAGAGTATTTCGGGATCAGCGAATCACGAATGTGCATCACTTCGCGATCCATCGTCAGCGATTCCATCAGACGATGCGCGTGATGCAGGATCGAACCACCCGGTGTTTCATAGACCCCGCGGCTCTTCATGCCCACAAAACGGTTCTCCACCATGTCCACGCGACCCACGCCATGTTTGCCTCCCAACTTGTTCAGCTTACGCATCACCTGCAACGGGTTCATCGCCTTGCCATTGACAGCCACCGCGTCGCCCTTCTCAAAATCGATCGTCACCAGTTCCGCCTTGTCCGGCGCGTCTTCCGGAAACACCGACAAGGTGTTGAATTCATTGCGAAATTTCAGATCCCCTGCATTCAGCCAAGGATCTTCCAACAAACCGGCTTCGTAAGAGATATGCAGAAGATTCCGATCCATCGAGTAGGGCTTGCTCGCGCTGGCCTGCACATCGATCCCCTTCTGCTTGCAGTAGTCGATCATCTCCACGCGACCAGGAAACTCTGCGCGGAACCGGTCATCTCGCCATGGAGCGATAATCTCCAAGTCTGGCGCCAAGGCCGCCGTCGTAAGTTCAAAACGAACCTGATCATTTCCCTTCCCCGTCGCCCCGTGAGCAATTGCCTGCGCCTTGTGCTTACGCGCAATCTCCACCATCCGTTTCGCAATCAACGGACGCGCGATACTCGTCCCCAGGAAATACTGCCCCTCATAAATCGCCCCCGCCCGCATCATCGGGTAGATGAAATCCGCGGCGTATTCCTCCTGCAGATCATCGACGTACATCGTAGAAGCCCCGGTCCGCTTCGCCTTCTTGTTCAGACCTCGCAACTCCTCCTCCTGCCCGATGTTGGCGCAAAAGCCAATCATCTCAGCGTTGTAGGTATCCTTGATCCAGGACATCAGGACCGACGTATCGAGCCCTCCGGAATATGCCAAAACAATCTTCATGCTATCTCAAAAACAGGCCGGCGACTTAAAGCCAAAGACCCGGACAAGGAAAGCAAATTTCCTCTACCACAGCCTCCGTATCTCGAATTCGGTCTTGGTTTTTCCGCCCCGAAACCTTACCTCATTCCCATGAATTCCGATCCTCTTCATCCGGAAGTCGCGGAGGCTTTTGCCAACGAGACCTTTGATCCCAGCCGCCGCAAATTCCTGACCCGGGCGGGTGCCGCGGTCATGGCCACGATGGCGGCCAAGACCTTTGGTGCGACCAAGCGTGATTGGACCGGCGTCTACCCGACCCGCTACCCGGATCCGGATATCGTCGCGCTCGATCCGGAGTTCAACAAATACAAGCTCGGCAACACTCCCATTCAACGTCTCTTTCACAGCCCGAACATGCTCTGGGCCGAGGGGCCTGCTTGGAGCGGCGTCGATCGTTATCTGCTCTGGAGTGACATCCCCAACGACCTCCAATTACGCTGGCTCGAAGAATCCGGAACGGTCTCCACGTTTCGCAAACCATCAGGCAATTCCAACGGCAACACCTTCGACTTCCAAGGCCGCCAACTCTCCTGTCAGCACGGACATCGTCAGGTCGTGCGCTACGAACACAGCGGCAAAGTCACCGTCTTGGCCAAAGACTTCAACGGCACGCCTTTCAATGCGCCCAACGACGTCGTGGTTCATCCTGCAGACGACAGCATCTGGTTCACCGATCCCGGCTACGGCAGTATGTGGCATTACGAGGGCAATAAAGGGCCGTTGCATATGAAGGAAGCCATCTACCGGATCGATGCCAAGACCGGCAAGATCACCAAGGTGGCCGATGATATCGTGAAGCCCAACGGCCTCTGTTTCTCCCCGGACTACAAAAAGCTCTACGTCTCAGATACGGGAGCCAAACATCCGAAACCGATCAAGGTCTGGGATGTCGTCGGCACCAACAAACTCAAGAACGGGCGCGATTTCACTTCGATGGAACTGAAGTATCCGGATCCGAAAAACCCGAGCAAGACGCTTACGGGTCACGGGGGAGCCGACGGAATCCGCGCCGATGAGGACGGAAACATTTGGGCCAGCGCCGGTTGGGTTGGTGACGGTTATGACGGCGTTCACATCTTCAATCCGGAAGGCAAACGCATCGGCCAAATCTACCTCCCGGAGATTTGCTCCAACGTCTGCTTCGGCGGCAAGAAACGCAATCGCCTCTTCATGACCGCCAGCACCTCGGTCTACGCCGTCTACACCGACGCCATCGGCGCTCACATCACTTGAGCCGCGTTTGAGTCACCAAGATTCATACTACAAGGACAACGAAGCCTACGCCGAACACTTGTCCGGCTGGGATCCCGCGTTCTACGGCAAGTACGTCGACACACTGAAACCCGACCACGAGAACGGCCGCGCTCTCGACGTCGGTTGCGGTGTCGGACAGGTCGTCCATCAACTCGATCAGAAAGACGTCGAAGCCCATGGCGTCGATGTCTCCAAGCCGAACATCGAGAAAGCCTCCAAGATCTCGGAGCGTTGTCAGCTCTATGACGGCAAGAGGCTTCCGTTCGAGGACAAGCACTTCGACAGCATCGGAGCCTTGAATGTGCTCGAACACGTCGACGAACCCGAGGCTTTCATCGCCGACCTCGTCCGCGTCGCCAAGCCGGGCGGGAAACTCGTCATCTCCAGCCCCAACTTCTTCCGCGCTCTCGGTTTCCGAGACTATCACTACCGCATGCGCGGCATCGGACGAAAATGGAGCAATTTCAAGCGACTTATGGCCAAGCGGGGGCAGATGAAGTCTGCCCCGAACGAAGTCCGCTTCGATCGCATGGAACCAATCATCCGCGAGAACTTTCAACCGGATGACGACGCCATCGTCTGCACCAACATGTTGGAGATGATGTTCTTCCTCGAACGCAACGGCTGCCGCATCGATCGCAACGAGTGCACCGACCGCTACGTTTTCACGCCCCTCGACATCGCGCTCAATCTCACCTTCACGAAGTACGCGATGTTCAATTCCTTCATCGTGGCCCGCAAGCAGGGCTGATCAAAATCCCTCCATCTTCGGCGGATCGATCTTGTCGCCCATCCGCATGTACTGCCACATCGCCTCGACCTGTTTCATGGTCTTACCTTCCAGCACGTCGTAGAGCATGCTGTTGCCTTCTTCATCGAAGTAAACCGGCATCTTCGTTTGTGGTTCGATTTTCAGCGGGTTCAGGATCCAGCGGAGGTAGTAGTCCTTCTGCAGGCGACGCGCCGGGAGCGACAGGTTGATGCCTTCGGCCTCGAACACCTGCGTGGGTTGCAGATCACCGACTCCGTGACACGCGACGCAGGAGAAGCCTCCGTTCACACCGGTCATTTGCCGACCGATCTTGGCAGCCTTTTCATCAATCTTGGACTCCGGTGCTGTCTTGTCTGAATAGCCGTGCGAGTGGGCCAAGCCATGGGCCAGTCCCGCGGCATAGGCTGGAAAGGCGGGCATGACCTGGTTCAGCCAAGGACGTGGCTTGTAGTTCGTCTTGCCGCTGATGAACTCGTGCATGAACTCCGGCTTGAGCTTGCCACCCAGACGTTCCAAAGGAGGAAACCCTTCCAGTTCACCGTGGCAGGCAGTGCAGCGCAAATTGCGGGAGTGGCGTTCAGAAAATTCTACCGGGACATGACGCGTGAGTGAATTCCGATCGGATTGCAGGAAAGCCACGAGCGCTTGCCGGGATTCTTTGTCGAAGGAATAACTGGGTGCCCCCCCAGCCTTCACGCTCAGACAACCGGCACTCGAGCCGGCAATCTTTGCCAACGATTTCGTTTGGTGCTGGTTCGGCAAATCCATCTGATGGCAATTCAAGCAGCCGGTCTCTTGTACCAGTTTTTTACCTCGCGGAATCAACGCGGCATCCGGTTGCTTCGCCTTCACCATCTTGAAATGCGAACGCAGGTAGGCGGCCACGGTCACCGCCTCCTCTTTGCTCATGTCAAAGTCGGGCATGCGTCGCCATTGATAATGCTTGGTCGGATTCATCAGGAACGCGGCGAGTTGCCCCGGAGGAAACTTCTCGTTCACGTGATCCAACGAAAGCTTCGCAGCATCGACCTCCTGACCGGGCAGATTGTGGCAACCCGTGCAATGAAACATCTCCACCAGCGACTCGCCGTCATTCCTCGACTTACCCGCGAGCCCTGCCTCACCCTTGAGACTGCCGAGAAATGCCGCGATCGCCTCGGCATCCTTGGCCGCCATCCCGCCATGAAGCACCACCGGCATCTCGGCGCTGGATCGCTCGGCCTTGGGGTTGAGAATCCACTTGGCCATCCACGGCGCATGGCGGCGCGAGCCGATCCCCACAAAGCTCGGAGCATCCATCGAAAGATCCGGAATCCCCTCACCCTCGGCTCTGTGGCAGCGCACACAGCGTCCCTCAATGAACAAATCCCGTCCCCGCAGCAGCTGATTGGACGACGTGAGCGCTTCATCGTTCGCATCACGTGTCAGTTGGCTGCGATGTATGGGCTCCCAGAGAAACCCATACTCCGACCACAACAAGCGGAGAAAGCCATCTCCTTTGGCGGGAGACTCAAAACGCACCCGCAACTTGTTCGGCCCTTTGTTCAGGCGAATTTCATCACTCGGGCCAAGCCCATCTTTGCCGCCGCCTTCACCGGACAGAATCTCTTTTTCATTCAACTCCACGCTGAGTTGGCCTCGCACCAGGGCCTTGAACTTGAAATCGCCACGCAGATCAGCGTTTACGTAGCCCGTCCATTCCGCCTTGGTCTGACCGGCGGGAATCAGCGGCGACGCACTGCTGCCTTCACGCAGGAACAGATGAACGTTGGGCGTGACTTTTACCGTGGACTGGCCGCCACTGTTCAACTGCAGACGAAGTCCTTCGGGCGCTTCGTCGGCGAACAATCCGCCGACGATCAACAAGGTAAAACAGACAAGCTTTCGCGTGTTCATGAAAAGCTGAGGATTCACGGTTTGAGGCTCCAGTTCAAGGCAGCGCATTGATCGTGTGCATCACTTCCTGGCGTATGCTCGTCCCGTCTTCGGCCGCGATTCGAAAGCTTATGGTCTGCTGCATCACCGGCTTCAGGTCTTCGATCTCCAGCAAGACGGAACGGCCGTCCTTGGAAAGCTTGGCCGACTTGATCACCAAATCGTCTTTCCCGCGCTTCTTGGGATCGGCAACGGAGAAGTCAGGCGAACCGTAGTTGCTCGTGCGTTGATAATTCCAACGTCGGCCGGCGTAGTTGTCCGTATCCTCAGCGGATTCGCGATCGAGTGGTTGGGTGAAGGTGAGTTTGATGTGCTTCCGACCGACGTTCAGGCCGCGCACGGAATAAACCGGCTTTCCGGTGTAACGAATACGTTCGAAGCCGGCGGGTTGAACCGCATTGCTCTGCCAGCCTTTGAGTCCGGCGTTGTAGAGCTGTCCGTCCTTCTCGTTGAAACGCAACCTCATCGCGGACGATCCGAAGCGTACGGGAATCTTCACCACCCCGCCTTGCATCTGACCTTTCACCCGTTCCTTCAACACGAGGTAGAGCGAGGAGCGACCGTAGGATGCATGGAGAAGTTCCCCAGCAAACGGCCCCCAGCGCTTGCTTGTCACCCATTCCTGTCCGCCACCGGAATTATCCCAAGACTTGTCGAGCCAGCAGAGCGGCTGACGGAAGGACTTCACATCAAGACCATGCGCAAGGTCTTCCACTCCGTAGAAGCCACCCGGCTCCACCCAGTTGATTGGACAACGTGGAACCCAGCTGCCTTCGTTGTCGCCGGTGGTCAGCTGGCCGTCAGGTCCCAGCCCGATTCCCGTTGGCGCACGAAATCCTGTAGCCACGAACTCGAGTTTACGACCGGTCTTATCCACCTTCATCAAGGCACCGGCGCTACCCGAGATATGTCCATTGCCCCCGCCCCCGCCAAAGCCACGCCCACCGGCACGCACGGGTCCGGCCTTGGCATAATAGAAGTTACCTTCCTGGTCCCGGTGAAGGTCGAAGATGAACTCGTGAAAACCTTGCGACGAGGTGTGCAGATTGCAGAAGTTCTCGTAGTAATCGGTTTCACCATCGCCATTCAAATCGTGATAGCGAGTAATTTCATCACGACCGACCGTGTAGATCACATCATCGACGATCTTCAGTCCCAAGGTCTCAAAACCACCCGACGCGATCCGACGCCATTTCAATTCGTCCAAGTCATCATCAATTCCGGTCACCGTCCAGACATCACCATCCCACGTGGATAAGGCAGCTGACTGTCCATCGGCGAAGAAATCCACCCCCCCGAATCGCACCCGGCGCTTCCAGGGATTGCGCAATGGCGGCGTGATGCGATCCGTTACGTAGGCCCCATCCGGTGTCTTGCTGGTGGCCAGCGCACCTTTGGTCACCACGGGTTCCAGCCAACGCGGATTGCCCGGTTTCGGAACACCCTCCAAGTGATTGTCAGCATTGACCGACCTCACTACATCCTCTCCCTTCGGTCCAATCGCGATCGTGAACTTGGCCGGGCCAAAACCAGGTGGGATTCGCGCAACCCTCACGCCGTCTATGGTTTCGAGATTGATCCCCTTGACCGAAGCAATGCTCACTTTCGGCGCAGCGGCATTGAATTGGCAGAGAGCGATTCTCAATTCCCGCTCGTTCCTCTCAATCTTGAACGTTCGGAGAAACGTCGAACCCTCAACAGCCGGTTGTTCAAGAATCTTGGTCCCCTGCACCGTGTAGGCGAGAACGACCTTCATGTCGCTCACATAGATTCCATCCCAACGACACCAACCTGCCGGCAAGGGGCCAAAAGGTTCTTTGCGCGGATCCTTGAAACCTCCGTCGGCATCGGCCCAACCCGGTTGGTTGCCCAAGCCAAAAAGTTGATCCCCATGAATCGCCGGATGTTGCCCGTGACGGCCATCGAAGCTCACCCCGGTCGTCGTGATGAATCCACCGTTCCAACCCGCGGCCATTCGCAAAAGATCCGTATCGAAGAGCACCGCCGCGTTAGTGCCCAAACGGATCGCAATCCCTTTATTGGCCACATTGTCCTTCGGAAAAGGAGCCCGGATCGCGGCGCGCAGGAAGGGAAAGTCTTTCTGCAGCAGATGCTCTTGAACGGGATTGCTCTTCCGCCGCGCCGCATCAGAAGAGGAAACGAACGCGTAAGCAACGATAACGACAAGGATTCTGGTAAACATTCTGATTGCGGCGCTTTGGACCGGGCCGAACGATGCCCAATTCAATTATCCGCGGCAACCCGACTTTCGCAGGCGATTACGATTTGCCCGGCGTTTAAGAATTCCTCCTCGCAGTTGGCGTTTCTATGATCCGCCCATGTCCAACGCGTTGCCCGTTATCCTTATCGCTGGCGCGATCGGCTTGTTGTTCATCTTTCTCGGCCTCCGTGCCAACCGCAAGAAGCGCCTCCTTCAAAACCTTCCCACCTGCAAAACCACCGGCGTTTTCATCGGCCTCGTCGAGCTCAAAGGCACGGCCGAGTCTTCCACTCCTTTCGACTGCTACCTCGCCAATCGCAGATGTGTCTACCATCGCTGGCATGTGAGTGAACGGTGGTCAAAGATGGTCACCGAGCGCTACACGGACAGCAAGGGC
>JBMYQZ010000155.1:0-9519 GCA_049601855.1 Limisphaerales bacterium
CGTCTTCAATTGTGTCTGGGGGAGGGGGGGGGCAGTTGTCCTTGGCGGTGTGGCAGGCAACGAGGATGGAGGCCGATTGGCCGATTTGACCGTCAAGGTGGCGGAACTGCGTGGGCGTGGCGGGACAACGGCTTTGGCGACTTCGTTGGTCTTGCGGAATACGGGGCTGGTTCGCTTGGGCGCCGGGGCAATGTCGGTGGGTTTGACCACGCGCGGCTCGTTGGGGTCATTCTGCTTGGGCGTTAGTTCGACGACTTTGCGGGCGGTAGGTGGCGGTCCAGGCATGGTGATGACTCCCGGGCGGGATGGATTGGGAGACTTCTTGGCGACCGGTTGATTGGTGGAGATCGGCGTGACCGGCACGGCACTCTTGGGGGTGGCGTTGGAGACTTGCGTGACGATCGGCAAGGGCGCAGGAGTGGTTGTCATGACCGGGGTGGGGCCGATCGGGCCGGCATGTTTTGGGCGACCGACGATGAGGTTGCCGTCGGGGCCGTGCGGAATGGTGACCGGCTCATTGGCGGCAGCCACTCCCCAGGAGACAAACTCGCCGTCCTGACATACCAAGGTGGTGAGAAAAGGAACGCGGGAGGCACGGAGCTCGGCGAAACGGCGACCGTAGCTGACGTTGACGTTGCGATCGAAGGGCGTACCGACGAGCACCTCCTCACCGTCGGAGATAAGGAAGATGGCGATGCGCGGACAAATCTGGCGGGCCTGATTCAGGGCGTTGAGGAGCGCGCGCATGTTCGGTTTGCGTTGGAAGCGCTGCGACTGCATGTACTGCCGCACGCGATTGCCCATCGATTGGTTCAGCTCCGGGCGCCAGGAATTGAGCGGATAATCGCGTTGATAAACCGACTCGTTGAAAGTCCAGATGGTGAAGACCTCCCCCGGAGACATCTGGCCATCGAGCCCGGTCATGACCATGCGCTGGAGCGAGGCGGTGATTTGACCCTGTAGCCGTTGCATCGAAAAGGATGTATCGACCACGAAGAGGTAGCGACAATCCGGGGTGAGCGGCGTTGGCGTCGTGGCGGCTTCGGCCGGACGGACGGTCGCGGTCAGGAGGATGACAATTGTCAGCAATAGGTGCTTCATCGGCCGTTCTTGAACCGACGATTTTCCCGTCGGTTGTGTCGTGATATGGCCTCAGTAAGCTCCGACAAAGCCGCGTTCGCGTCGAGGATGAATTGTTCGCAGCTCCAAGCCTGGGCGCCGAAGGACGTCACGAGATCGCGTTCGGCGTGGTCGTTGGTCACGACCAGGACCTCACCGAGTTTCACCATGCGATAGGTCACCCGCTCGATCAGGTCGTCAGCCGTCTTTCCCCGGGGTGAATACAGCACCTCCATCTCAGGCGTGGAATTGGGTTTGGGTGTGCCATTGGGGGCGCCAGCGCCATCGAAAATAACCGTGACTGGAGTGCCGACGCCATCGCCGTACTGCGTGAGGACATTGATCAACTCGTCGCGTGCCTCGGCCGAATGTCGGGGTTCGCCCGGGGCCAGGTCTGGCCAAGCATGGAGCAGGCTGTAGCCGTCAATGAGTATGCGCAACAATCCCATGTTGTAAGGACGAGTCTGACACGCGAACTCAGCGAATTCGATGTTTCATCGTGAGCGGGAACGTTTTTTTTGCACCGAACCCTTCGCCCCGCTAGATTCGCGGCGCTAACGGGCGCTGTCGCTACCGGGACGAAGACAATTAAAGGCAAGCTGATCCTGCTCATCATGGTCATCAGCAGCTTGGCGTTGGTGCTGTCGTTGGCCCTGCTAGTGACCAATGACATTTACACCGCCCGCCGTGCCATGGTGGTGGAGATGAATTCCCTGGCCCGACTCATCGGCGTCGGGGCAACCACGGCCTTGGAATTCGAAAACGACGAACACGCCAGTGACGTCATCGTCGCCCTGCGTGCCAAACCGAGCGTCATCAGTGCCGGTATCTACACTTCGGAAGAGCATTTGTTGGCCGAGTACAAGCGGCAGGGTATGGAGAGCATCGAGCTGCCCGCCGCGCCCCAGCGGAACGGCCACGAGTTTGCGGACCAGCATCTGCACCTGTATCACGAGCTGTTCGTAAACGATGACAAGGTCGGCACGATTTACCTGCAGTCGGACATGAATCGATTACGGGATCGTCTGCGGCAATATGTCTTGATTGCGGTTGGTATCCTGTTCGTCTCAACCGGGATCGTCTACCTCCTGGCCTCGCGTTTGCAGCGGGTGATTTCCGACCCGATTCTCGATCTGGCCCACACCGCCCGGCAGGTTTCTGAGACGCGCGATTACACCGTGCGCGTTCGTCGCGAAGCGGATGATGAAACGGGTTACCTCGTTGATCGTTTCAATGAAATGCTTGCCCAGATCGAGGCGCATGAACGGCAGCTGCGCGACGTCAATGAACAACTCGCCGTGTCCGAGTGCCGCGCCTTGGAAGCCACTCGGGCCAAGAGTGAGTTCCTCGCGAACATGAGCCACGAACTCCGCACACCCCTCACCGCGATCATCGGCTTCAGCGAGATGCTGCTCGACGAGTCGAAGGAAAACGGCGACGAGCAAATGACCGATGATCTTGACCGCATCTACGGACCGGCCAATCACCTGCTCGGTCTCATCAATGAAATCCTCGACCTCGCCAAGATCGAAGCAAACAAGATGGCGATTAACTTTGAGGATCTCTCCGTCACGGAAGTCGTGGAGGACGTGATGAACACGCTCCGTCCGCTCGCCGAAGCGCGCAAGAACGAGTTGATCGTCGAATGTCCCAATGGCGTCGGCCAACTGCACGCCGACCAGATGAAGGTGCGTCAGAGTCTTTTCAATATTCTCGGCAACGCGAACAAGTTCACCGAGGACGGCCACATTGCGTTGAAAATTAAGCCGGTTCGCAAAGGCCGCCACGAGTACATTCAATTCCGCATCACCGACACGGGTATCGGCATGACCGAGGATCAACTCGGAAAACTGTTCAGTCCATTCTCCCAGGCCGACAGTTCCACTTCGCGAAAGTATGGTGGCACTGGTCTGGGCCTGGTGATTACCAAGCACTTTTGTGAGATGATGGGCGGTTCCATCTCGGTCTCCAGCATGCCCGGGCAAGGTTCCTCTTTCACCATTCGTCTGCCCCGCCACAAGGAGAACCGTCCGGCGCGTCGTGACCCGGATGAGGAAGCGGACGAAGCGAGTCTCGAGGACAGTTCAACGGTCATTCTCAATCCTGCCCGCGGTTCGCGCAGCATCCTGGTGATTGACGATGACACCAACGTGCACAAGCTCATCGAGAAGACGCTGCAAGCCGAGGGTTTCAATTTTCATTTTGTCACCCGTGGCGAAGAGGGCTTGCGGATTGCCCGCGAGGAAAAGCCGTCGGTCATCACGCTCGACGTCATGATGCCGGGCATGGACGGGTGGGCGGTTCTCGGCAAACTGAAGGAAGATCCGAAGACTCGCGACATTCCGGTGATCATGCTCAGCATTGTCGCCAACGAGGAACTTGGCTTTGCTCTTGGCGCCGCCGATTACCTGACCAAGCCGGTGGCACGGGAGGCCTTGCGCGACTGCGTCGTGCGTTACGCGAGCAAGAATCCTGACGGCCCGATCCTCATCATCGAGGACGATCCCCAACTTCGCGAAATGACCCGGCGACTGCTGGCCGCCGAAAGCCTCAGTTCGGTTCAGGCCGACAATGGCATGCACGCGTTGGAGAAATTACGTGAGGTCAAACCCTGCATGATCCTGCTCGATCTGCTGATGCCCGTGATGGATGGCTTCGAGTTCCTGGTCGAGCTGCAAAAGAACGAGGGTTGGCGCGACATTCCCGTGGTCGTGCTTACCGCGAAGGACCTCACTCCGGAGGACCACAAGAAACTCGCCGGCCACACGCAAAAAGTATTTGCCAAGGGCGGTAACGTGCAGGCAACCCTTCTCGCGGAAGTCCGTCGGCGTTTGTCCCCGCCTGCGGAGGACAAGAAATCCAAGACCTGATGGCCCGAATCGTTCTCATCGAAGACACCGAAAACAACCGCGTTCTCATCGCGCGACGTTTGCGCGAGCATGAGATTGTGCCCGCCGAGGATGCGGAAGAGGGACTGCAAATCGTCCGCGACAATCCCCCGGATCTCATCCTCATGGACGTTGGCCTGCCCGGCATGGATGGTTACGACGCCACCCGCGCCTTGAAGGCGGAGGAAGCCACGAAGCGAATTCCCGTCATCGTCCTGACCGCCCACGCCATGGCGGGCGACCGCGAAAAATCACTGGCCGCCGGCGCTGATGATTACGCCACCAAACCCATCGACTTCCCCGAGCTCAACGCCAAGATCGACGCTCTCCTCGGCGGATGAGTGACACCCAGTCCAACGGCGACGACCTTCCCCCAGCCGAACGTCTGGGCAAACGAATCTCCCGTGTCCGCCACGACCTGCGCAGTCCGCTCACGAACATCATCGGCTTTGCGGACATCCTGATCGAGGAAGCCCCGGCCGAAGGGCTCGGCACCTTCCTTGAGGATTTTCGCCGGATCCGCCAACTCTCGAGCCAGATCTTCGAAGCGATCAACCAGACGCTTGACATGGATTCCCTGCGCAAGAAGCCGGCCACCATCCTGCATCTTCAGAGCGAGATCTTCGAAAACGTTCCTGGCATCCGCGCCGCCATCAAGCTCCTGCTCGCGCAGTCCGCGGTGAAGGAAAACGACACCTACGCCGAGGATCTCGAACGCATTGCTTCCGGTGCCGAGCAATTGCTGGAACGTGCACAGCACATGCTCGACGAATTGTCGCAGTTGCTGCGTGAGGTGATCGCGGAGGAACGCGAACTGCGCGCGACGGGCATGTTGGAATCCGGCGATTCCACCTTCATCACCCATCAGCTGGTCGCGGAGGAAAAGAAGCCCGCAGTCGAACCGATCCGCAAGGAACGCATCACCAATGCCGCCATCCTGGTCGTCGATGACAACGAATCCAATCGCATCCTCCTGTCGCGTCGACTGTCGCGCCAGTCGCATCGCGTGGATGTCGCCGCCGACGGTCTCGAAGCCATGGACAAGATCCAGGGCAACGACTACGACTGCATCCTCCTCGACGTGATCATGCCCGGCCTCGACGGCTACCAGGTGCTTGAGAAGGTCAAGGCCGACAAGCGCCTTCGGCACGTGCCCGTCATCATGATCTCCGCGATGGACGATATCGAGAGCCTCGTCCGCTGCATTGAGCACGGCGCCGACGACTACATCACGAAACCCTTCGACCCGATTCTGCTCGGCGCCCGCGTCAACGCCTGTCTCGAAAAGAAACAACTTCGCGACCAGGAACAATCGCTCATCCACCGCCTACAGGACGAACAGGCGCTGGTCGAAAAACTTCTGCTCAACATTCTGCCCGAACGGGTCGCCGAGCGCCTCAAGAACGGCGAGAGCCCGATCGTGGATCAGTTCGAGGAAGCCACCGTGATGTTCGCCGATCTCGTCGGCTTCACCGGCATGTTCGACCGCCAGCAACCGAAAGAGATCGTCCAGATCCTCAATGAAATCTTCTCCGCTCTCGATGCCCTTTCCGAACGCCACGGACTGGAAAAGATCAAGACCATCGGCGACGCCTACCTCGTCGTCTCCGGAATTCCTTCCCCGCGCAACGATCACATTGCGGCCATGGCCTCCATGGCTCTGGAAGTCAACGACACCATCGCCAAACTGAATCGCGACACCGAAGTCCCCCTGGAGATGCGCATGGGCATCCACACCGGCCCCGTGTTGGCTGGTATCATCGGCGAAAAGAAATTCATCTATGACCTCTGGGGTGACACCGTCAACACCGCCAGTCGCATGGAATCCCACGGCGAACCCGGCCGCATCCAAGTCACCGACACCGTCTTCCAGGCGCTCGAATCCGACTTCACCTTCGCCGCCCCTCGTACGCTCGACGTCAAAGGCCGCGGCGAAATGACCACCCGCTTTCTCACGGGTAAGCGATGAAACACCTGCACCTGCTCGTGGCTCTTCTGCTGGCTGGCAATTTGCCGGCCAGCGATTGGCCGCATTGGCGCGGACCCAACTACGACGGGATTTCACACGAGCGGCTGCCGGACAAGTTGCCGAAGAAACTGGCTGTCCGCTGGCGGGCAAACGTTGGCGTTGGTTTCAGCGCCGTCTCGGTCGTCGGCAACCGCGATGGGAATGATACGATCCATTGCCTTGATGCCCGTACGGGTAGGACTGTCTGGCGCCACGATTACCCCTGCGAACTCGATCCCAAGTATTACGAAGGCGGCCCTTCGGCGACGCCGACGATTCATGACGGTTCGGTTTTCACATTGAGCAAGAAAGGCCACTTCTTTAGTCTTTCCCTCAAGGATGGAACAGTAATCTGGAAGCGACAGCTGACAAAGGTTTACGGGTTTGAATTGCCGGAATGGAGTTTCGCCTCGTCGCCCGTGATTGATGGCGATCGTGTACTGCTCAATGTCGGACGCGAAGGAACAGCCCTTTCACTTCATGACGGCAAAGCGCTCTGGAAACCCAGTTTGCAGACCGCCGGCTACGCCTCCTTCGTCCCCTTCAAACACCGGGATTCCACCCATGTGCTTTTTTCCGCGAAGGACCTGCTCGGCATCGACTCCGTCAAGGGGAAGGTCACCTGGTCGCATTCGCGTCCGAGCAGTCGTGATGTGAACGCAGCAGATCCCATCGTGATCGGCAATCGAATCATTGTCTCTTCCAGTCGCGGAACTGAACTCCTGGAAATCGGCGCCCAGCCCAAGCCCATCTGGAATCAGCGCGGATTGCGTTGGTATTTCAATGCCGGCGTCCTCATCGACGAACATCTCTACTCGATCAGCGGCACAACACATCGCCCGACTCAGCTCGTCTGCACCCGCTTGGCCACAGGTGAAAAGGTCTGGTTCGAAGATGGTTTCGGTTCCGGTGCCTTGATGGCGGCGCAGGACAAGTTGATCCTCTTCGACAACGGCGCGCTTACAATCTTCAAGGCCAATCCGGAGAAGTTCGATCTGATTCACCGTCAGAAAATCTTGGAGGGTCAATGCTGGACTGTTCCCGTCCTCGCCAACGGCCAGATCTATTGCCGCAATGCCGCGGGGGATCTCGCGTGTGTCAGCGTTCGTTGAGGCTCAAAATACCTGCGGCACGCCTTCTTCCATCAAGTGCAGTTGCTCGGTGATGCCCTGTTCGTCCGCCAGCCGCTTCAGCCAAAGCGGCGGTTCGTCCATCTCCTCGAACGATAACTTGAACGAACCGTAGTGCATCGGGATCAACTGCTTCGCCTGCAGGTCGTGGTAGGCCTTCATCGCGTCGTCCGGTCCCATGTGCACATTGCGGAACGAGTCGGGGTAGTACGCCCCGATCGGCAACAGCGCGATCTCGGGTGAAAGCCGCTTGCCAATCTCGGTGAAGCCGTCGAAGTAGGCGCTGTCGCCCGCGTGATAAACCTTGCGGCCCTGGTGTTCGATCAGGAAACCGCCGTAACCGCGATCCTGATCGTGGATCGTCCGCGCCCCCCAATGTTTGCAAGGCGTGAGCGTGAACTTGCAGCCGTCCTTTTCGAAACTCTCCCACCATTTCAACTCGACGATGCGCTCAAACCCCAGTCGCTTGGCGAGCTTGCCCATCCCCCAGGGCATGATGCCGATCTTCGGCGGCGCGATCTTGCGGATGGACCTTTTGTGAAAGTGATCGAAGTGCGCGTGGCTGAGTAGCACGATGTCAACCGGCGGCAAGTCCTCGATGCGCAGACCGGCCCGCCGCAGGCGTTTGAGGATGAAGATCCAGTCGGCAAAGATCGGGTCCACCACGATGTTCATCGAAGTGAATTGAATCAGGAACGAGGCGTGTCCAATCCACGTCAGCGCGACCTCACTTTCTCGGAGCTCAGGGTATTCCGGTTTCTTGTGCGTTCCTTGGCGACGACGGAAAAAGGGTTTGAGCACGAATTCCTTGAAGAACTTCTTCGGCGCAAAGGAATTGGTCGGTGTGAGATCCTTGAACGACTTGGGCAATCCACGCCGTTTCGGGGGCAGTGGTTCGTTGGTTCCGTCCGGGTCGCTCATACGTAGTTCCCTTTATCATTGAAGCTTCACCGAATAAATCCCAAATGCCGGCGTCGGACTCTTTCGTAACCAGCAAAGGAAACTTATGAAGAAACTCATCCTTGCGTTCACCGCCTTCGGTCTCCTGACCTCGGGCGCCCCGAATACCAAAGCCGGCGACCGCGAATGGGCGACTGCCGGCAAAGTTCTCACCGGCATTTTTGCGGCGAAGGTCCTCCACGATGCCACGCGGTCTCGCCACTACCATCGCGCCACGACCACCACAGTCTGTACGACGCAGCCAGCTGTCGTGTATCGACAGGCGCCCACGGTTATCTACCAGCAACCTCCCACGGTGATTTATCAGCAGCAACAGCCGGTAGTTTATCAACAGCAACAACCAGTGGTCTATCAACAGCCGGCCACGGTTCAGTCCACAACTGTTCGCACCACCACTCAACCGGTGCAGGTGCAACAACCCCAAGTGGTGCAGCAGCCGCAGGTTGTCCAGCAGCGGGTGGTTCAACAACCGGTATACGTGCAGCAACCCGTCGTGGTTCAGCAGCCGGTATACGTGCAGCAGCCCGCGGTGGTTTATCCCGCCCGAACCGTTTGCGCGCCGGTCACCACGGTCGTCCGTCGTTCGCCCGTGGTTCGCGTCGGTGGTGGTTTCTACGGACACCGCCATCATCGGCACTCTCACCGCGGTTCGTTCCTTTCCTTCGGACTCTTCCGTTGATTGCGCAGTGTTTTCGCGAAAGCCGCCCTCTGAAAGGGGCGGCTTTTTTTATTGGCGATCAACAGACTATCTTCATGCTGTAAGGGTCATGCCCGTCCCGATTCATCGCCGGCAATTCCTTGCCGGTGTGGCCGCAATGGCCGCTGCGTGGTTGCCACTCACCGCCGCCTTGTCCGAAACGAATCTCTCCGCTGCGGAGAAGATCATCCGTAAGTATGTCGACTCCGGTGTTCTGAAGTCCGCGGTGCTGCAGGTCCAGGAAGGCAGGACACAGTTGTTCCGGCGTTCCTACGGCGTCGATTCGGAAGCGGTTTTTCTGATTGCTTCAATCACCAAGCCGATGACGGTCACTGGGCTCATGGTCCTGGCTGATCGCGGTGAATTGAAAACCAGTGACGCGGTGATGAAATTCATTCCCGAGTTTCGAGTTGGCGATCGACGCGATATTACGATCAAACACCTTCTGACCCACACCTCCGGTTTGCCCGATCAATTGCCGGAAAATGCCAAGCTTCGTCAGCGTCACGCACCACTCTCCGATTTTGTTGCCGGGGCGATACGCACACCGCTCCTGTTCAAGCCTGGCACCCGTTACAGCTATCAAAGTATGGGCGTTCTCCTCGCCGCCGAGATCGTTCAGCGGATTTCCAAGACCACGATTGCCGACTTCCTCGCCAAGGAAGTCTTTCAGCCCTTGGGCATGAATCGTTCCGCGCTCGGGCTTGGTCGATTCAA
>JBMYQZ010000156.1:0-9503 GCA_049601855.1 Limisphaerales bacterium
GCCAATCCGATCAGTTGTATACCGGTGGGATCACTTTCGGATACAACCTGATGGAAGGCTTGGATCTGGAGACTGGCGTCACGATTGATCGTCTGGATTCCGACCTGCCGACTCGTAGCTTCACACGGAACCGTGGCTTTATCGGATTGAACTACAGCTACTAATCCGAATGACTGGTTTTCAAGAATGGAGGCTGGGAATCTTGCCTGGCCTCCATTTTTTTGACCTATGACAACTTCACAGACAGGGCAGAAAGAAGGGGATAGTCTCCACTTTCTCGACTATTGGCGGATCATCAGACTGCGCAAAGGGATTATCTTTCTCAATTTCCTGATTGTTGTTCTGGCCGCGTCCTTCCTCACTCATTTCCTGCCCAAGCAATACAAGAGCATCGTCCGCATGGAGGTGCGTAAGGACAGCTCGGTGGACGTTCCGGAACTGGGCCGAATCCAGACCGATGAACCCTACGATCCCTACTTCATCCTGACGCAGTTCGAACGATTGCAGTCCTCTGAGGTTCTTTACCGGGTGATCGACGAGCTGGATCTGGTCCGGCGTTGGTCCCAAAAGTCCGGGGGCGCACCGCTTACGCGGCAGCAGACCTTGGGACTGTTGAAGAAGTCGATCAATCCCGCCCAGGTCCGCAACACCAGCATCATCGAACTGGAGGTCTACAGCCGCGACGAGAAAGAAGCTGCTGAGATCGCCAACAAGATCGCCGAGGTTTACAAGAGCATCAGGGACGATCAACGCGTGGAAATGGCTTCCCGCGGTATCGCCAAGCTGGAAGAGAAACTTCTCCAGCAGAGTAACGTCGTCGTCGCAGCCTATGCCGACGTCAAGAGTGTTCGTGAATCAACCGGCATCGACCTCGTCTTCGAGAGCGCTGATCAAGTTGCGACGACCATCGACACGGAGTTGCTCCGCGGTCAGGTGATGCAGCAGATTCAATACAGTGCCGAGTACGCCGAGAAGAATAAGGAACTGGAGGAATTGCGGAAATTGACGTCCAACGAACTTCGCAACGCCATCCTCACGGTCAAGCCCCAGGAGATCCTGCTCACCCGCTACCTGGAACAATACACGACGGCCGAACAGGAAATGATTTCGAAGGGCAAGGACCTTGGACCGAGCCATCCCGACATGGTTCGCATGCGCGATCTGCTCAACAAGATCGGCATGCAGGTTCAGGAACGGGTGGCAGGCATCATGAAGGGCCTGGAAGCTGAACTCGCCGCCTTGGAAGCCAGTAACAGCGATCGTCTTCAGCAGATCGAGGACGCCAAGAAGAAGAACCGTGAGGCCGCGGAGAATGGCGCCCTCTATCTCGACAAGAAGAAGAATCTGGATCGGCAGGAGCGTATTCGTGACACCATCGAAATGAAGATCCGCGCCGAGGAAGTGAACCAACACATCGACCGCTCGGTGGTGGGGATCACCGATCGCGCCGAACCGGCCATCAAGCCGGCTTTTCCCAAACCGATGTTGAACATTGCTGCCGGTATCATCTTCGGTCTCGCCATTGGCATCGGAATGGCATTCTTCATCGAATACCTCGACACCAGCGTGAAGACCATCGATGACGTGGAGCACGCGCTCAACGCCCCGGTGCTCGCTGTGATCCCGCAGAAGGTGGGAGTGCTGATGGATGAAGGGCAGGACTCTCCGCACTGCGAACCCTATCGCGTCTTGCGCACCAACATCATCTTCACCAGCAAGAATCCGGATCATACCACGATCACCGTCGTCAGCGGAGGTGCGGGCGAAGGCAAGTCCACCACGGTGATCAATCTCGCCACGATCTTTGCACAGAACGGCAACAAGGTCTTGCTGGTTGATTCTGACCTGCGCCGCCCGAGCCTCCACAAGCGACTCGAAGTGTCCAACTCCCCCGGTTTGACCGATTGCCTGTTGGGGCAGGGCAAACTTGAGGACGTTGTTCAGCAAACCAGGCAGCCCGGACTCGAATTCCTTGCCAGTGGCAAGCTGCCCAGTAGTGCGATGGGGATCCTCAACTCACAGCAGATGAAGGAATTCGTCCGTGAAGCGAAGGAGAAATACGACTATGTGCTCTTCGATGCTCCGCCGTTGATGGGGGTGAGCGACGCCACCGTGTTGACCAGCATGGTTGACCTCACCCTGCTCGTCGTGCAGTACCGCAAGTATCCGCAATCCCTTGCGCTGCGTTCGCGCCAGATGATCGACAAGGTTGGTGGGAATCTGCTCGGGGTTGTGCTCAATAACATCAACGTCTCCAACGACGCTTCCTACTACTACTATAGCGGCGGATATTACCACAGCGATAACACGTCGGATGACATTCAACTCACACCGCTCGGCAAGGCCAAGCGAAATTCCGAGTCGGATGAGGACGTGACGGTGGATCTCAAATCGAAGTATTGAAAATCGACACCTGCTGCGCTGGCATTCGAACGCGCTAGTTCCTCATGAAACGAAACGATAGAATCCTTTTGCTACTCATCGCCTTGGTGTCTGTGCTGGGCACGGGCTGCATTTCCGATAACCTTGGCGGTCCCAATAATATCATCGACTTCGGTCCCAGTTATCCTCGGGAGATTCATCGGCCGGACGCCCGAAGCGTCATCGACGCCGGCGACAAGTTGTCCATCATCATGAGCGACTTTCCTAATGGCCCGATCAAGTTCCAGGTCACGGTATCGGATGATGGCAATGTGGTGTTGCACCTGAATCAGAATTTCCGGGCCAGAGGCAAGACGCTGACCGCGTTGCAGACGGAGATTCATCAGCGCTATGTGCCCAACTATTACCCGCGGATGACAGTGCAGGTGGAGGCCGAGGGGCAGTTCTTTTTTGTGCAGGGGCATGTCAATCGACCCGATCGGTTTCCGTACTCATCGGGTATGACGACCATGAAGGCGGTCTCCACCGCCAACGGCTTCGATCCCTTTGCCAAAAAGCGGTCGGTCATCGTGACCCGCCAGGACGGCCAGAAGTATCGGGTGAATTGTGAGAAGGCCAAGACCGACGCCCGCTACGACCTGCCGATCTTTCCAGGTGACCGTATCAACGTTCCCCGGCGGATCTATTGATGGTCGAGTTCGAATTACTTCGTTCCGACCCGGAACCCACGGCTCTTCCCGTTAGTAAATTTCCCTGCGTGATTGGTCGCGGTAGTCGCTGCGACATTCGTCTCAACGAGCCCGGTGTCTGGGTGGAGCACGCCGAGCTAACTATTCAGTCGGACAACAGCTTCCGGATCGAAAAGAGAGGCGACGGCGCACTGCTCCTCAATGGCGAGTCGATCACCGAGTCCGAACTCAATACCAGCGACATTCTCGATCTTGGAGGCATCAAGCTTCGTTTCCGCCTCAGCGCGGTGCATCCCGATGCGCAATCCCATGCGGATTGGATTTTTTGGGGTACGATCGCCTTGGTGGTGGCGACCATGATAGGGCTCATGATTCTGCTGCCTTGAAGCAACGAACCTTACGGATCGAGCTTGTTACGGCGAGCGAGACACTGAATTCATCCTCCCCGATGACGTGCTGTAGACGCCATCTCTGAGGCGCCAATGTATTGTCGTCGTCCGCGACCAGCCCACCCACGCCCGCTCGACAATTCACCGCGAACGAACGCGTGTCACGCGAGAGCCCTGAACCCAAGGCCTTCAGGTAAGCCTCCTTCTGTGTCCAGCATCGGAAGAACGCAGCTTTGCGCTCTTCTGCGTCCATGTCGGACAACTGCTGTCGTTCGTGCTCGGAGAAGAAGCGCTTCGTCAGACTGTCATGATCCAGATCCCGGTCGAATCGTTCCACGTCGATTCCGACCGGCGAATGCGCGAACGCGAGGGCGACTTGGCCTTCGGTGTGTGAGACATTGAATTCCAGTCCTCCTTCTGCCAATGAAGGCTTTCCGTGTTCGCTCGTGATGAACTTTAACGTTCGCGGATCGCTGTTCAGGTATTCTCCCAATAGTCGTCTCAACGTGGAGCGGGCTGCAACGAATTGTCTCCTTGGGGGCTCGACTTTGAAGCGCTGAGCCCGCTCAAGTTCTTCATCATTCAAGAGATCCGTTCGATTAGGCCCGTCGGTTCGGTCTGTCCATACATGCACTTCGTCTGGCCCAAGTGGGGTCATGATCTGAGGTGATCTGCCAAGCGTTTCAAGCCGTCATCAATGCTCACCGTCGGCACGTATCCGAAGTCTCGCTTTGCCGCACTGATATCAAACCAATGCGCCGTCGAAAGTTCCCGCGCCACGAAACGGGTCATGCGTGGTTCACCCTTCAGTGCCAACGTCTTGTAGACCGTCTCGCAAACACATCCAGCGAAGTAGGCCAATCCCGGCGAGATGCTCCGTTTCACTGGTGGAACGCCACCGGCTTCGAGAATCCGATTGATCAGTTCCCATACTGAGATCGGCTCATCCTGTGAAATAAAATAGGTCTTCCCCGCCACCGCCGATCCCGGCGCCAGCTTCTCCGCGGCCAGCAAATGCGCCGCGGCTGCGTTGTCGATGTAGATCGAATCCACCTTGTTGTCGCGTTTGCCGATCCTGCGGATTTGTCCAGCTTTGCCTTTGGCGATGATGCGCGGCACGAGGTGATTGTCTCCGGGACCCCAGATCAGGTGTGGTCGCAGCGACACGGTTGCCAGTGAATCTCCGTTGGCCGCTATGACCTTCTGCTCCGCCAACGCTTTGGTCTCCGGATAAAATGCCTCGAAATGGTCGGGGTAGGGGACGGATTCATTCACTCCCTCCATGTCCGTACCGTTGAACACCACACTCGGCGAACTGGTGTAGATCAAGCGCTCGACTCCGTGTTGGCGGCAGGCGTTGATTACATTCTCAGTCCCGCCAACGTTCGTGCGGTGGTAATCGTCGTAGGGTCCCCAGATTCCGGCTTTGGCGGCCACGTGAAACACGAGGTCGCAACCGTCAATCGCCTGCGCCACCGAGCCTGCATCGTCCAATGCGCCTTGAAACTGCTCCGCGCCGAGCTTCTTCAATTCCGGATATTGCTGTCGGGAAAACGTCCTGAGTTTGGCCCCTTGCTCCGATAGCTGACGCGCGATCGCGCCACCGAGAAAGCCGCCGCCACCGGTCACCAGGATCGTCTTGTCGTTGAATGTACCCGTGCTCAACTCGGGAGAGTGTCTGCGAAGCGATGGACGCGATCAAGTTTCTCAACCGAGTTCGTGAATGACTTTGGAGGGCAGCACTCCGGTCAATCGTTGATCGAGCCCCTGGTGTTTGACCGTGAAGCGTTCGTGATCAATTCCCATCCGATGAAGAATCGTGGCGTTCAGGTCGCGGATATGGACCGGATTCTCAATAATGTTGTAGCAGAAGTCGTCCGTGACGCCGTAGGAGGTGCCACCCTTAGTGCCACCGCCAGCCATCCAGATCGTGTAACAACGAGGGTGATGATCACGACCGTAGTTCTTCTTGGTTAGCGTACCCTGGCTGTAAATCGTCCGGCCAAATTCGCCGCCGAGCACAACGAGCGTGTCATCGAGCAGCCCGCGATGCTTAAGATCTTGGACTAGTGCCCACGCAGGCTGATCCACCTCGCCGGTCTGGCGTTTGATGTTGGCCGGTAGACCGTTGTGGTGGTCCCAGCCACGATGGAAGATCTGCACGAATCGGACGTCTTTCTCCAGCATGCGCCTCGCGAGCAGGCAGTTGTAAGCAAACGTGCCGGGTTGATCGACCTGTGGACCATAGAGCTCCCGAACGTGCTTGGGTTCCTTCTTGGTATCCACCAGATCGGGGACGGAGGACTGCATGCGAAAGGCCATCTCGTATTGCGAAATACGGGTATTCGTCTCCGGATCGCCGAGCTCTTCGTAGATGCGGCGATTCATTTTCTGGAGCCTGTCGAGCATCAGTCGTCGGGCTTTGTGACCCATGCCACCCGGATTGGAGAGAAACAGCACCGGGTCACCTTGCGAGCGAAAGGCGACTCCCGAGTGCTTCGAAGGAAGGAAGCCACTGCCCCAAAGCCGTGAATAAAGCGCCTGACCGCGCGGTGCACAGTTGAGGACAACGAAATCTGGAAGATTGCGGTTCATCGAACCGAGGCCATAGCTGAGCCATGCGCCCAACGTGGGTTTGCCGGGGATCTGGTTGCCGGTCTGGATGTAGGTGATCGCCGGGTCATGATTGATGGCCTCGGTGTACATCGTGTGGATGTAGGCCATGTCGTCGGACATCGAGCCGATCTTCGGCAGCAGATCGCTCACGTGTTTGCCGCACTGACCATGTTTGGAGAAATTGAACATCGATGGCGCGATCGGGAAGCGTGACTGCGCTGCCGTCATGGTGGTCAGCCGCTGACCATTGCGGACGGACTCCGGCAGGTCTTTGTCGAACCAATCGTTCATCTTCGGCTTGTAGTCGTAAGTGTCGATCTGCGAAGGCGCGCCGGCCATGAACAGCCAGATCACGCGCTTGGCTTTGCCGGGGAAGTGGCCTCCGCTGAGAACGCCATTGTCTTTGGCCGCAGCATCACGCTGAAACATTGAAGCGAGGGCAGCCGCGCCAATTCCCTTGGCGGTGCGGCCGAAAAACTGCCGGCGGGTTTCGAGATTGATCCACTGATCGATAGGGTCGGTATTCATGCGCGTGATTGACGTTGTTGCCCGTCCTGCTGGCTTTCAGCCTGCAGTCCGAGGTTAGGAATATTCAGGGGATTCAAGGGCAACGATGCAGAGCTACCGGCTGGAAGCCAGCAGGACGAGGTCTTGTTGCAATCGAAATTCACCGGTTCAGTTCTTGTTGATGAAGTCGTCGCGGTTCATGAGCGTGCTGGCGGTCATGGTCCAGGCAGTAAGGTCGGTTTGGTTCAGGGAGGCGTCGGGAGGCGTCCAGCCGGCTTTGAGAACTTCGCCGACCGTTTTCGCGTCCTCTTTGAACAGTTTCCGAAAATCCCGAACGGAAGCGAGCATGTCGCGGAGATCGGCTTCGGATGGCGGACGCACCAGCGTCTGGTTGAACATCCACGCGGCACGCAATTCGTCGTCGCCAGTGACGCGCATGGTTCGCTGAGCCAATCCTCGGGCTGCTTCGAAGTACTGCGGGTCGTTCATCATGACCAAGGCCTGCAGCGGGGTGTTCGTTCTTTCCCGGCGAACGGTGCATTGCTCCCGTGTGGGGGCATCGAATGCCGCCATATTGGGGGGCGGTGAGGTGCGTTTCCAGAAGGTGTAAAGGCTCCGGCGATAGAGCGCTTCACCAGAATCCATTTTGAAATCTCGGGTATTGCTTCCGGTGATCGCGACAACCCGCCAGAGACCGGTCGGCTGATAAGGCTTCACAGCCGGACCGCCCATCTTGCGAACGAGCTGACCACTCAAGGTCAGAGCTTGGTCGCGGAGAACTTCCGCATCCAGGCGACGACGAGGACCACGGGCAAGGTAACGATTGTCGGGGTCGATTTGAAATTCAGCCGGTGTCATCTTGGAGGACTGCTGATAGGTCGCCGAGGTCATCATCAGCTTCAGCATGTGCCGCACATCCCAACCGGATTGGACGAACTCAACCGCCAACCAATCCAACAGTTGTGGATGCGAAGGGCTGGCTCCCATGACACCGAAATCCTCGGAAGTCTTGACCAAACCGATCCCGAAGACGGATTGCCAGAGACGGTTAACGGTAACGCGGGCCGTAAGTGGGTTCTTTGGATCTACCAGCCAACGCGCCAGTCCGATGCGGTTGCGTGGCGTGCCCTTGGGAAGATCGGGGAAGACTGCGGGAACGGCCGGCGCCACTTCGTCGCGTCTTTGATCGTATTCTCCGCGTTCGAGAATCCAGGCGCGAGGTTTCGTTTCGCGTTCTTCCATGATCAAGGTGGTGGTGGAACGCGAATGGATGTAATCGACCCGGCGTTGGGTCGCCGCCAGTTGGCGAATCAGGTCACGCGAATTCTGGTGTACGCCGTTGCCATGATACATCGTGAGCAGTTTCTTTTGATCCGACTTCAATTGGCTCCAGGGCGTCTTGGATTCACACAACTCCTTGAGTTCGAACTCGCGGGCCAACAGCTGAATTTCTTCGTCAGCCAAATGGCGTTGAAAAATCCGTATGTCGCTGAGACCACCGGTCGGCAGCGAAGGTGCAATCTTCAGCTTGGTGTACGTGACTTCAGCCAGGCTGATCTTCTTCAAGCCGGCATTGCGAAGCGGGCGGGCGAAGCCGTTCACGAGAACCGTTATCGCGGAGTCGGCCTGGCCGCCGGAGTAGCGGATGCAGACGTGTTGCCACTTGCGCGGCGTCAGCGCTTCGTCGCCGGGCAGCAGCGCACGGATGTTCACTCCTTTGCCGTCGTGCAATTCGAAGGTGACCGCCCCTTGTGTGCTGCTGTTGAGTTTCCATCCGAGCGATTTCTTCTTCTTATCCTTGCCGGTCACTGTTGCGAGTTGCTCGAACAGGCGAGTGCTCAACAGTTTGTCCGGCGTGCGAATCCAGAAACTGATTGTCAGCGGATCATCGGTCTTGAGTTTCTTTGAATCGACCACCAATCCACCGGCTGCCTCGAAGCGCATACCGCGTTTGCCAGCCGGATGATTCGTCGCCCAATTCGCGGCCTTCGGCAGCTTGGTTCCAGCTGTCAGCGGTTCGAAGAGAATCATGCCATCCGTTCCGATTGGATGTTCCGGCGCTTTCGGATGGGTGTTCCACCAGGTGCTCGTGACGTATTTGGTGTCCTTGAGTTTCTCACGCAGTGCGGCGCGCTGGGATTGCAGCGAGTTCCACTCTTCCGTGAACTCGGTCGCCGGAAGAACGGCGAAGGGCGGCGAGTCGCGTTGATTGCCATCCATCGCCGGTTGCGTCGTGTTGTTGAAGAACGCGCCGAGCGAATAGAATTCCTTCTGACTGATCGGATCGTACTTGTGATCATGGCAGACGGCGCAACCGGCCGTGAGCCCGAGAAAGACGGTGGAAGTGGTTTCCACCCGATCGACCATGTAGCGGACATTGAACTCTTCCGGAATAGATCCGCCTTCCGCCGTGGAAACGTTGCAGCGACTGAAACCAGTGGCGATGCGTTGATCCAACGTGGCCTTGGGCAACATGTCACCGGCGATCTGTTCCACGACGAATTGGTCGAAGGGCATGTTGTTGTTGAAGGCGTTCACCACCCAGTCACGATACGGCCACATTTCGCGGAAGTTATCCAAGTGCATCCCATGGGTGTCGCCGTAACGCGCTGCGTCCAGCCAATAGCGCGCGCGATGTTCGCCGGCGTGCTTGGACTCGAGCAAAGAACCAATGTAGCGGTCGAAAGCGGTTGGCCGATGATCGGCGAGGAAGGCTTGGAGCAGATCCGGATCGGGCGGCAGTCCGGTCGTATCCAGGGCTGCGCGACGGGCCAAGGTGTTGCGGTCCGCTTTCGAGTTGAGTTTCATATCCTCAACTCGTGCGGCGATGAAATGATCGATCGGATTGCGAGCCCAGTCTTTGGGGCCGTTGAACGCGGGAACGGCCGGCCGCTTCGGTTTAATGAAAGCCCAGTGCTTT
>JBMYQZ010000157.1:0-3725 GCA_049601855.1 Limisphaerales bacterium
CGAGGAAGAACACAAAATTGGGACGTTTGGCTTCCGCCGCAACAACGAAGAGCGAGGCAACGAACACCACTGAGACACGTTTCATGGATCAAAGCATCGAGTTTTCGTCCGCGCTGTGCACGCAGAAACAGCTGGCGATCGGGCAAGATCTCTCGATGATCTCCCGCGTGTGGTTCGCAAGATTCTCACTGTTCTATCTGATGTCGCTCGCCGGCCTGCAGGGCACTGGCTTGAGCTGGGACGCGATGAAGAAAGAGGTCGCGGTCCGGGCGGGAGCGACGAATGGCGTCGTGACCTATTGGGTGACCAACACGGGACCGAACGCGGTGGTGATCAAGGCGATCAAGCCGTCTTGCGGTTGCTCGGTGGCGAAGAGCCCAGACCTGCCCTGGCGATTGGCGAAGGGTGACAAGGGGCGGATCGATATCGAATCGGACGTGCGCGGCAAAGCGGGGTTTTCGTTGTTCAAAACCGTCCGGGTGGAGACGGAATCCGGCTTGATCGTTTTGAACTACAGCCTCGTCATCCCGGAGGCGATGAAGACGGGTGACCGAAATCGCAACCAGTTGTTGGCGAAGGCCGATCCCAAGGCGATCTTTCGCGGGACCTGCGTGGAGTGCCATGTGACTCCGGCGAAAGGGAAACGAGGCAAGGAATTGTATGACACGGCCTGCGGTATCTGCCATGACGCGAAGCATCGGGCGACGATGGTACCCGACCTGCGAGCCACCAAGCAGGCGCCGAATCGACTGGTCTGGCAACATGTCATCGGCTTCGGCAAGCCCGGCACGCTGATGCCGGGGTTCCACAACATCCAAGGCGGACCATTGAGCGAAACTCAGGTGCAGTCGGTTCTCGATTTTCTCTTTCGTGAATATCTCAAGAAACCAGCAAAGAACGAGTGACACCAAACTTCGCCGCGCACATTCTGAGCGCATGATTCGCAAGTTATTGTTGGCGTTCCTGCTTGTCCCCTTTCTCACGTCGGCGGCGAAGAAACCGAACGTGGTCATGCTGCTCGCCGATGATCTCGGCTGGAAGGACATCGGTTGTTACGGCGGTCCGGTGAAGACGCCGAACCTGGACAAACTGGCCGCTGGCGGCACTCGCTTCAGCGACTTCTATTCGGGTTGTGCAGTGTGCTCGCCTTCACGGGCGGTATTGATGACCGGGCGACATCACATCCGCGCGGGCGTTTACAGTTGGATCCATGACGAGAGCCAAAACTCTCACTTGCTGTTGCGCGAAATCACTTTGGCCGAAGTCTTGAAGGGTGACGGGTACGCCACGGCGCATGTCGGCAAGTGGCATCTCGGTCTGCCAACGGAAACTCGCAAGAAACCCACGCCGGACCAGCACGGTTTCGACTATTGGTTCGCCACCTGGAACAACGCCGCGCCCAGTCATCGCAACCCGAACAACTTCATTCGCAACGGGAAACCGGTCGGACAACTCGAAGGCTATTCCTGCCAACTGGTGGCAGACGAAGCGATCACCTGGCTCGATGAACATCGGGCCAAGGACAAGCCGTTCTTTCTCAACGTCTGGTTTCACGAACCGCATGCGCCGATCGCAGCTCCGGACAAGATTGTTTCCGGCTACGGAAAGGTGAAAGACAAGGGCGCGATCTATTCCGGCACGATCGACAACACGGATCGCGCTGTCGGTCGCTTGTTGAAGAAACTTCGGCAGATCGCGAAACCGGAAGAGACATTGATCATATACGCATCGGACAATGGCAGCTATCGCTCTGACCGCGTGGGCAATCTGAAGGGACGCAAGGGAATGAACTGGGAAGGCGGCATCCGAGTGCCGGGTATTTTTCATTGGCCGGGTAAGATTCACCGAGGACGGGTATCCGGCTCGCCGGCAGGATTGGTGGACGTGTTGCCGACGGTGTGTGGGTTGCTGCATTTACCAAAGCCCAAGGGCGTGCACTTGGACGGCAGCGATCTATCGCCCTTGCTCACGCAAACAGCACACGATTTTGTGCGTCATCAACCGCTCTTCTGGCACCTCCAGAAGTCACGCCCAATCGTGGCCATGCGTGACGGCGATTGGTCCTTGGTCGCCGAACCGGACTACGAGATTTCGAAGAACAACATGTTTCAGGAGGCGTGGATCCCGACCGTGAAGCAAGGCAGTTACACCGGGTTCAAACTCTACAATCTGCGAAACGATCCCGGTCAAACCAAGGACCTCGCAAGCGCCAAGCCGGATCTCCTTCGCAAGCTGAAGTCGCAGATGTTGAAGATCAACAAGAGCATCATGGCGGATGGCGCGGACTGGCACCTGAAATGAGAACGCTGACGATTGTGGCGCTGTTCGTCCTGGCAACCGCGGGACAGGCGCGCCTTCCGAACATTGTCTTCATCTTGGCCGATGACATGAGCTACGACTCGGTGTCGGCCTTGAATCCGGCAATCGGCCCGTTGAAAACGCCGCACATCGACCGGCTCGTGAGCGAGGGAATGAGCTTCTCCGACGCACATTCCGGCTCCGCCGTCTGCACTCCGACCCGCTATGGAATCCTGACGGGACGCTATTGTTGGCGCACCGATCTGAAGAGCCAGGTGCTCTGGGAATGGGGCCGACCGCTGATCGATCGCGAACGTTTGACCGTGGCGGAGTTGTTACAGCAACAGGGCTACGCCACCGGCATGGTCGGCAAGTGGCACCTCGGCATGACCTGGCTCGATCGCAACGGCAAGGTCGCCAATCGCGATGTCCGCCGACACGATTCATTCTTCAAGAAGGAGCCCGGAGTGGCCGCACGCATCCGCGCTGCGGAAAAGCGGATCGACTTTACCAAACCGATCGCCAATGGCCCGATCAATCATGGCTTCGATTACTACTTCGGCGTCGCCGTGCCAAACTTTCCTCCGTACGTCTGGATTCAGAACGATCGTCTGCTCGGAAATCCAAGCGTGCCCAAACCAAGCGAGATGTTCGGACATCCGGGTCCCATGCTGCCCGGCTGGAAACTTGAAGAGATTCTCCCGACTCTCGGCAACAAGGCGGCCGAATGGATCAGCGAAAAGGCGAAACAGGATGAACCGTTTTTTCTCTATCTGCCGCTGACTTCACCGCACACGCCGATATCACCCAGCAAAGAATTCGCCGGCAAGAGCGGGTTGACCAAGTACGTCGACTTTGTGATGGAAACCGACTGGATCGTCGGGCAGGTAACCAAGGCGATCGACGACGCGGGAGTCGGCCGACACACGATCCTCATCTTCACGACCGACAACGGCACCTCAGGCGTGGCGAATTTCAAGGAACTCGAATCACACGGGATCAATCTTCGCCACGCCTGGAAGGGATGGAAGGCGCAGATCCACGAAGGTGGCCATCGCGTTCCCTTCATTGTTCGCTGGCCCGCACGCGTGGTTCCCGGATCGAGCTGCGACGAGACGATTTGCCTGAACGATTTCATGGCAACCGCCGCCGCCATCACGGGGTCCGATCTGCCCCACACGGCAGCCGAAGACAGCAACAACATCCTGCCACTCCTGCTGGGGGCCGAGAAACTTCCCGGACATTCCCAAGTGGTCAACCACGACTACTCCGGCCGATTTGCCATCCGCAAAGGCAGATGGAAACTCGTATTCGGGAATCCCAAGCGACTCTTCGACCTGAATCTCGATCAGAAGGAGCAAAGTGACGTCGCGTCGGCCTATCCCACTCTGGTGGAAGAGATGTCGGCAACGTTGAAAAGCTACCGG
>JBMYQZ010000157.1:3735-9484 GCA_049601855.1 Limisphaerales bacterium
ACGCTCGGTGCGCCGTTAATCCCCTCCCGGTGCGTCTGGCAGATAGGACCTTGCCAGTCCCTCAAAAGACTCCACTTCCCGTGTCACCCACGAATCATCATGTCCCTGCACTTTCGCCATGATCCGGGCAACTTCCGGGGCGATCCCCATGCTGGCGCGAGCATCCACAAAGAGGCAACGTGATCGGCGGGCCAACACGTCCTCAAGCTTCACTGCCATCTGATCCGTCATCGCTCGCTCAACCTCCGCGAGGGTCAATGGCAGGCGTTCATCGAGTGGCTGATCCGAGGGAGTTGGGAACGGCGACGGAATCTTCAATTCTGCTGTGCGACAGGCGCGATCTGGCAAGCCCGCTGCAGCACGGGCTCGATCCACGACTTCTTCGCCCATCTTGCGGAAGGTGGTCCATTTGCCACCAACTACACTGACGAGCCCCTTCGCTGAAACTTCGATGAAGTGATCGCGTGAAAGACTGGAAGTGGAGGCGGCCTTGGGTTGTCGCACCAACGGACGCAGACCGGCAAAAGTGCTGAGGATATCGTCCCGCGATGAGTGCCGGCGCAGGCGTTCGTTCAGGTGATCGAGCAGGAAATCAATTTCCTCGTCGGTCGCACTCGGTTCGGAGGAGATGTCATCGGTGGCGAAGTCGGTGGTGCCAACGAGCAGATGCTGACGCCACGGAATTGCAAACAGGACCCGGCCGTCCTCCGTCTTCGGAATCATCAGCGCGGACTTTTCCCCCAACCGATTGACCGGCAGGACGATGTGCGAACCTCGACTGGCCGCGATCAACGAAGGCGCCTTGGGCTCATCCGCCTGTCGCACTGAATCACTCATCACGCCGGTGGCATTGATCACCACCTTCGCTCTCACCTCGTACTCGCGTCGGGCCAAGGTGTCCGTGAAGCGAGCTCCTTGAATGCGATCATTGGCGACAAGGAAGGAATCGAAACGCGCGTGATTGATCGCCAATCCTCCGTTCTCAAAAACTTGTGCGACCAAGGCAAAAGCCAATTGAGCATCATCAAATTGGCCATCCCAATAACTGACTCCACCACTCACCTGGTCGGGGCGAAGGCCAGGCAAGCGATCCAAAACTTCGCTGTGATCCAGCCAGTGGGACGACTTCCCGGCACTGCCGGCCAAGGCATCGTATACCTTCAATCCTGTCCCGTAGTATGCCTTGCCGGCCCAACCCGATGTTGGGATCACGAACTCCCGCCACTGAACCAGGTCGGGGGCGTTCTCGAGGAGTCGTTTGCGTTCAGAGAGAGATTCGCGGACGAGACTGATGTTCAGCTGCGCGAGATAACGAACGCCGCCATGAATCAACTTGGTGCTGCGGCTGGAAGTGCCTTGCGCAAAATCGTGCTGCTCGATCAGCACGGTTCGATAGCCGCGACTCGCGGCATCCCAGGCGGCTCCCAAACCAGAGGAACCGCCGCCAATGACGAGGACGTCAAACAAGCCGTCCAATTCGTCGAGAGCGGCCTCACGTTTCATCGGTCCGCTCCAGAGTCGTGCACCTAGGCCTTCTCGTTCAGGAGCGCCTTGACCACATCCTCGACCTTGCTCGGCTTGAGACCGGCGGCGCGCACAACGCCATTTTGATCGATGACGAAGTAAGTCGGCCAGAAGCGGACCTTCCACGCCTTGGTGGATGCGCCGGCGGTATCGACGGCCAGCGGATAGTTGATGCCCTTGTCTTTCGCCATCGCCGCCATCTTGTCAGCGCCACGGCGGCTGTCATGTACACCGAGCAACACCACACCACGGCTCTTGTACTTGTTCACAAGGGCCACATTCTTCGGAATCGCAGCGCGGCAAGGCGGGCACCAGGTCGCCCAGAAATCAACCACGACAATCTTGCCCTTCAGCTTGGCGAGATTCTGTTTCTGGCCGATCCATTCGGTGAGCGTCAACTTGGGCACGGGCTTACCCTCCATCCCGCGAAGCTGCGCCGGGCGCTTGGCTCCGTAGAAGAAGAAGTCATCCGAAAACGGTTTGTGATCGGCAGCAGGGGATTGCAGGGCCAGTAAAGCAATACCGGCAACAAGTGGGAGAACGGGAATTCCTTTCATGCCGAAAGCATACGCGCGGCCGGCAGGTTGTGAAGGGTGTTTTGATCCGTCCGATTGGACTGATCGCAGCGAGCCAACAGATCAGCTCTGAGGAAAAATCTGGTACAGCAGGAAGTAAATCAGCACGCCGGTCACCGAGACGTACATCCACGTCGGCCAGGTCCAACGGGCTATCTTCTTGTGCTTCTCGAAATTCCCCTTGGCCGCGTGCCACACCGTCATGGTCACCAATGGCACGATGGCGATCGCGCAAACCAGATGGGTGATCAAGATCGCGAGGTAGATCGGGCGAAACCAGGCAGGATCCACAAAACGAGTGTGTCCCTCACCCGTGTTGCGACGCATCAGCTCGTGATACGTGAGGTAACAGACCAGAAAGGCGGCCGAGGTGATGAGCGCACCGACCATGCAGTTGCGATGCATCTCCTTGTTGCCCTTCTTGATCTGTGCATAGCCGATCGTGAGCAGGATGGTGCTGGCGGTGTTCAGGCAGGCGTTCACCGCGGGAAGGTCCTGGTAGTTCACGGTGCCTCCTCCTTCAACAGCTGCTCGATCGCCTTGAGAATATCGGGTTTGAGTTCCGTTTCCCACGGACTCACCAGCGGCGAACGTACGTCCTCCTCCGGAGATGGCGGCAAGGTTTCTTTCACTCCGCGTAATCTACCTTGTTTATCTATCATTGCAAAGACGGTTGAGTGAATGAAGCGATCGTTCGGCACCTCGCGGTCGGCCTCTGGCTTTTCCTTGGCCACAAGTTTTAGTCCTTCAATCGCCACCTTCGCAATTTCGGGTTCCGGTCCGGTCAGGAACTGCCAACGCCTGGAGTCCGCATTGAAATGCTCCGCATACTTCGTGAGCACTTTCGGGGTGTCGAAGCCCGGATCCGCGGTAAGCGAGAAGAAACCCACCGCCAAGTCGGGGGAAACCAGATCGTGGACCTCGGCCATTCGTCGCGACATCGTCAGGCACGGCCCCGGACAACGACTGAAGATGATATCCGCCAGCCAGACCTTGCCCTTCAGATCAGCCTTGGTGAAAACCTGTCCCGCCTGGTTGGTCAAGGCGAAGTCCGGCAGTTCGGCGATCACCGCCAATTCCTGCGGCTCAGCAACGGGTACCATACGAGCTCCCAAATTGGCACTCCGCGCCTTCTCCTCGGCCCGCATCTGCGCCTTTCTCTCGGTCCAGAACGTGATGGTCACCCCCAGCATCACCAGCACGAGTCCGGACCAAATCACGAACTCCAGTGGGCGGTTGTTGTTGGGTTTCTGTTCCATATCAAAAAGGGTGCGCCGCGCGCACCCTTCGAGATCGGTCATTGCCTCCTCAGCTTATTCAAAGCCGGTCGGAGCGTTGGCTTGGGGAACATGTTCCTTCAGCCACTTGTCAAAGGCACCTTCGCCACCGGGTTCATCCGGGGTGTTCTCCATCACGGTCAACCAACCATTCATCTTCGAGTGACCACTGCCGCAAAGCTGCGCGCAGGTGATGAGGTATTTGTTGGCCACGGTCGGCTCAAAATGAATCGGTATGCTCATGCCCGGGATGCAATCCTGGCAGACCCGCAAGGTGTTGACCTTGAAACTGTGGATCACGTCCTTGGAGGTGAGATGAATCACGACGGGTTTGCGAACCAATGTACCATCGTCGTGTTTATCGGGTTCACCATCGCCATCGCGATCAACCGTCTGCAAGGGCACCCGCATATCCTTCATCGGAGGGGTGGCATCGTCCTTGCCATTCTCATCACCCGGGATGTAACCGAGCGTGTTTTCCCGGGAAGCCAAAAGCATGTCCTGCTTGCCAAAGACGCCATCTTCTCCGGGATAACGCGCGTTCCACGTGAACTGCTCGGCCACCACGCGAATCACGGTCGCATCCTGATCGGGAGGATAGGCATCCACCTGCTTCGCCCACATGGGCACTGCCAAGCCGATCAGCAGCACACCTTCGATGACCGCCACGGCAATCTCCAGATAGGTCGAAACATGATTGCGCACACCGACCGAATCGGCCTTGGGATTTCGCTTGGCGCTGAAACGCACGAGCGCGTAGGCAAAATAGGCGAGCCAGCCGACGAAGAGAAACAACATCAGCCAGTGGACAAAGATCACGAGGGCATCTACATCGGCACCGTGCCGGGACCCGAGAAACGGGATCCCGAGAACTTTGCCCATCCATGCGTTCAGACTTTCGATCATGATTAAATCAGGAGGTAACAGCTTTCGCCTCGTTCTGCATCCGAATGGCCTCAACCTGTTGGACCATTGCTTCCGAATACACGGAGGCGCGACGAACGAGATAAATCATCAACACAAAAAAACCGGCCAACACAAGGCCCACGATCCCGAGGAGCGTGAAGATGCCGGCGTTCATTCCCTTGGCCAAGGGACCATCGTTCTTGCCGAAACACGCGGCACAGGCCTGCGCCGCCGGAGAGAGCGACAGCAGCACCAAGGCCACCAACAGGCGGGTGATCCAGTTTTTCATCCGAATCTTCATAGGTAACTGATGTGTTTCGTTTTCCGCAAAAAATACACGCCGTAGACCAACAGCGCCAAACCGCTCACTGAGGAGACCGAGCCAAGGATCAGATCCTGTCGCTCGTTCATCAGTTGGAAACGGTGGATCTCATACGCCCCAAACGCCAACGTGCTAACGATGCACGTCAGGATCAGGAAAATGTGGATCGTCTTCAGGGACATTACTTTACGTGGGTGGTCATCGCGGGCGGATCGTAGTAGGCCCAAATGGTCAGAATGAACAAGCCCGCCACAAAGAAGATGGTTGGATACAGAATCCGGTAAACCAGCTTCTTCTCGTCATAGAGATGCATGAAGATCGCCCCCACGCAGGACGCCTTGAAGCTGGCAATGATCAGCGCAACCGTCACGGTCTGCCACATCTTCTCGAAGTAGACGAAATACATTAGGACCGTGACGATGGTCCCGACAAACAGGACGCCAAACACGCCCCAGTACTTTTTCTTATCGGCCGCAACTGCTTCCGGTGAATTATGATCGTCGCTCATACAGAATTCTCTCGTTTACAGGAGGTAAAGGACCGGGAACAGGAAGATCCAGACCAAGTCAACAAAGTGCCAGAACAGACCGGATACCTCGACGCGATTGGCGTAACGTTCGGGATCCGTGCGCCACATGCCCGCACCGGGCAACCAGATGTAAAAGATCACGATCGCACCAGCCAACACGTGGAGGCCATGCAGACCGGTCAGGGTGAAATAGATTCCAAAGAACGTACTGTGATTGGGCACGAACGCGGAAACGCGTTTGACCTCACTGAGCGGCACCGTGAATTTCACATGCCCCTCGTGGGCATGACCGTGAGCCTTCTCTTCCTTCGAGATCTGGGCTTGGAAACGCGCCGGGATCCGGTAGTGGAAGTGATCCAATTCAATCTCCACTTCGGTCATCTCGGCCTCTTCCAAATCTGACTTCTCCCACGCTACGCCGGCACCCTTGATGTGCCCGACGACCGACGGAACCGTGCCGATCTTCTCCTTGCTCACCATTCCATCATCAATGAAGGCCTGATTCTTGAGTTTGTCATTCCCTTCCGCAGCAACGAGTTTCGGTTGGGTGAACCACACCTCGTAGTGATGAAACTTCTCGTTGTATTCGTAGCTCTTGATTCCCAGGAACCCGCCA
>JBMYQZ010000158.1:0-9479 GCA_049601855.1 Limisphaerales bacterium
GAGATGATGCAGCGAGTGGTGGAACTTCCCGAACTGCCCTACTACGCAACGAGTTCAAGGATCGGTTTTCACTCCGAGACGATGACTTCCTCGGATCGGAGCGTGATCGTGCAGGTGGACCTGGAAGGAACGTATCCGATCGAGCAAATCGCCCTCGTACCTGTTGGCGTGCCAAGTGGTCAAGGAGGCGGCTCGGCCTACGGATTCCCGAAAAGTGTTCGCGTCCAAGCGTCGCTGAAGCCGCGCAATGAGGGAACGACGGTGGCAAAGTGGGAATCCGAGTCAGGTCGCGATCCGGTATTGATCGAATTGGATAAGACGCTCGCACGCTATGTGCGGATTGAAATCAACGGTCACTGGCCGCTGGCGGGACAATGGATTTCGGCACTGGGTGAGATCCTGGTTTTTTCGGGTGGGCGAAACGTGGCGTTGCAGCGTCCGGTCCAACTCGTGAAGGGACGCATGATCAAAGCGCCTCCGGCCTGGGATTTGGTGAATCTTACGGACGGCGAAAGCCTCCTGGGAGCACCGGTGAATACAACGACGAGTCGGAGCCGTGGGTTTCGCAGTGGAGATACCAATTCGAATCCGTGGGTGCAGGTCGATCTGGGTCGATCGCGCAGGGTAGACGAGATCCGTTTGATCCCGGCGCGGTTTCTGGCCGGCACCGACACGGCGGGCTATGGATTCCCGCGGCGTTTCAAGATGTTGGCCGGCTACGATGCCGGATTCGCGGAACACGAGGTCTTGTTTGATCAGAAGGTCGTTCCGAATCCAGGAGAGAATCCGTTCGTGCTCGCACTGGATGGACGACAGTTTCGCTTCGTCCGCGTCGTTGTCGTGGAACCGTGGCGTCGAAGGACGGAGCAGGTGTTCGCGTTGGCGGAGATGCAGGTCATTTCTGGATCAGAGAACGCGGCCTTGAATGCGCCAGTGAAGGCGTCGGGGCACGAAGCGCATGACTGGGAGTGGAGATTCTTGACGGATGGATTCAGCAGCCGTTACGAACTCATCCCCCGCATCGAACAGTTGCAATTGCTGGCAGAACGAGCGGACCTGATGCGGCGATTCGGCGCTTTGGATCAGGTGCAACAGCGTCAGTATTCGCGCGCGCTGTCATGGGCAACGGTCGGCGGTGGTGGCTTGGCTCTGCTGCTGGCCTACGTGATGATGGGATCCCGGATGCGGCAACGACGGGCGACACAGCGGGCCACTCACGAACTGCGAGCGCAGATCGCTGGAGATCTCCACGACGATGTCGGGAGTAATCTCGGCAGCATCGCGTTGCTGGCGCAGTCGGGGGCAGACTCGGCGGGCAAGTTCCGTGAGATCGAGGAGACGGCGCGCGAGACCGCGGAGTCCATGCGTGACATCGTGTGGATGCTCAAGTCCGGCAACTCGAACACGACCGAATTGATACGACAGATGCGGGCCGTCGCGGCCCGCGGGGACAACGTGGAGTTCGATCAGCGTGGCACGCTTGAGTTGCTGCTGCCGCTTGAATTCACGCGCCAAGTATTTCTGATCTACAAGGAAGCTCTGACAAATGCGCGCAAATATTCTGCCTCGGAACGCATTGAAGTAGGCGTGGAACTCAAGACCGGCAGCTTGTCTTTTCGAGTGATTGATGCAGGCACCGGCTTCGACACCAACGCGCCACCAGGCGGAAACGGCCTCGGCAACCTCCGCGATCGCGCAGGTACGATCGGAGCGGACCTCGTGATAGAAAGTAAAATTGGCAAGGGCACGCAGATAGAATTGCGCGCCCCCCTGCCCCACTCATGAATCCCCGGAACATCATCGTCTGGTTGATCGAGGACAACGCGTCGTATTGCCGCAACGCCGCAGCGGCGATCGATGACGCCGAGGGCTTGAGTTGCCCCCTGACCTTTCGCCGCTGCGAAGACGCCTTGGAAAACATGGCCAGCGAAGTTTCTCCCGATGTGATTCTTCTAGATATCGGACTGCCAGGAATGAGCGGACTGGAAGGCATCGGATATCTGCTGGAAAAATCACCGGATACCAAGGTCGTGATCCTCACCGTGTTTGAGGACGAGAACAAAATCTTCAACGCGATCTGCGCCGGTGCGCATGGCTATCTTCTCAAGACGGCGCGACTCAACGAAATCGTCGGCGCCATCCACGATGTCGTGAGCGAAGGCGCGACCATCGATTCGCGAATCGCCCAGCGAATCCTCGGCTTTTTCAAGACGGCCAAGGTGAAAGATTACCGACTGACACCGCGAGAGACAGAGATTCTGCAGAAGCTGGTTGAAGGTTTGATCAAAAAGGAAATCGCCGACCAACTCGATGTGAGCTTCCACACCGTCGACATGCATCTGCGCAACATCTACCGCAAGCTGCAGGTCAATACCGCGACCGCAGCCGTGGCCAAAGCCGTGCGCGAACGGATCGTCTGAATGGATTCAAGCTTGAATGAAGCGGCGATTTACGGTCCAACCACCGGCCGCGAATGCAGACGGAGACCGATCAAGACCTCTTGAGTGACTTGTCCGACGTGGCCAACACAGCGTTGGTGACGTTGTTCAGTCGTGCTCGAGAATCCAAATCGGAAGACCCGATCCTCGAAGATCGGGAGGCTGAACGCGTGGTGATGAAACTTCTTCCGGGGCTGAGTTACTCCGGAAACGCACTGCACCAATCACTGTTCCTCTGGCAGTTGGACTACGATATGCAACTCTACGTTGCCTTGCGTTCGCGACGGTTTGATGGCTACGCCCAAGACTTCCTTTCTCGGCATCCGGACGGTCTGATCGTGAATCTGGGCTGCGGACTGGATACGCGCCGCTGGCGACTGGAAAGCGATCAGGTGGTTGATCTCGATCTGCCGGAGATGGTGGCACTGCGGCGACAGTTGTTGGGCGACGATCCAATTGGTTGCGACGTGCTCGACTACGCTTGGATCGAGACGGTTGCGAGTCTGACTCGGGGACCCGTCATGTTTCTCGCCGAGGGGCTATTCATGTATCTCCCAATCGAACGTCTCCAAGATCTGGTCGCGACCTTGGCGAAGCGATTTCCCGGGGGCGAGTTGGTGGCGGAGATGTTCAACTCGCATTGGCTGCGCCCGGAGACCCGCAGTTACATTGACACTCGCTTGCGCAAGGAACTGGGATTTGGGAAGAAGGCACGCTTCATTTCGGGTCTCCGAGAGTCTTCGGAGATCGAGCAATGGCATCCATCGATTCGTCTGCTGGATGAGTGGTTTTTCGTCGATGAAGACGAGACAAAACTTGGAGCGATCAGAAAGTTGCGACGCTTTCGTCGAATTCGAAAACGCCAGTGGGCGGCACGATACCTGTTTGAGGTTTAATCAGGCGTTGACCGGTTAGGCCACTTCTGCCGGGGCACCAATACGGATACCGTCTTTCACGCCGTTTTTCTCCTCGAATTCCTTGCACCAGCCCTTGATCTCAGTGTCGTTGAAGATCTTGCCGATGACGCGGCGGAGCAGGCCTTTGAGATTCTGGTTCTGCAGATCGCGCAGACAACGAATACCTTCTTCCTTGTATGTCTCAAGCAGCGTGTTGGCCCGTTCCACGGCACCGAGCTCTTCATACAGGGCTTCGATCTTCTCCGTGTCCCAGCCGTCGGGAATGGTGCGCTGCCAGACTTGCTTGAGAACTTCCTTTTGCTCGCCTTTGGCTTTCTCGTGGGCAATGCCAAGCAGCAAGGTCGGGCGAAGTCCCTCGATGTCATTGGTATCACCTTCGGCGCCGAGATCGGAGATGTCGTCGCGAATCTGGTAAGCAATGCCCAAGGCGTCGCTGTAGACTTGGATCGTGTCGGAGCACTCTTCGTATTTCTCCAAGTCGGCGTAGATCGAGCCGAGGCGAAGGGCGACTTCGAATGCGGGTGCGGTTTTCTTGCGAAAAATTTCGATGACCTGGCGGCTGGCGAGCGGTTCGGGATTGCGAGCCCAGCAAAGCTCGGCACCTTGGCCGCGACAAAGTTCGCGCTGCCCTTCGGCGGCAACCTTGATCATCGCGGCAATTTGCTCAGGACTGACCTTGGCGGCAGCGAGCAAGCGATAGCCTTCACCGATCAGGAGATCACCGACATTCAGGGCCACGGCAACACCGTGTTCCTCGTGCAGGGTTTGTTCGCCGTAGCGTTCGGAGTCTTGATCCTCGATGTCATCGTGAATGAGCGAGGCCTTGTGGAAACACTCAATCGCAACGGCGATCTTCTTGATGTCCTCGGGCAAGGAGCCGTTGGTATCCTGTCGCAGCGCTTGGAAGGCGGAGACGGAGAGGAACGGGCGCCAGCGCTTGCCCGCACGGGCCAGCCATTCACGTGCGATCTGTTCGGTCTGCCCTTCGACGGATCCCATGATCAAATCGAGCGACGCGGGGGTGAACCAGAAATCGATTTCATCGCGTAGAGAACCGAGGTCGAGGCGACGGGTCTTGTCCTCACTCGTCAGGTGGATGTAATCCCAGACCCAATCGAGATCGACGGTGCAATTGATACAGTCATCCTGCAGCAGCGGTACGGCTACCCCGGGAATCGCGGCCGCTTCCATATAAGGGAACGCGCGTTCCAGTACACTGACGCAGCTCACCCCGACAATCGCCTCAATCTTTCCGGTCTGAATGAGCGACATGACGATCGCGCTGCCTTCAGCCACCAAGGTCGCGTAGCCAAGCTTCTCCGCCTCGGCGAGCAGATCCTGAATCGTGCAGAGTCCGCAGGTCTTGCAGAGCAGGCCAAACTCATCGAACGGCGCCGGACACTTTTCCTCGACGCGCAAGCATTTCGGAATCAGCAGCAAGCGACGCTCGTATGGAATTCCGGCAAGTTGTTCGCGCCAAAGCTCGTTGTTGATCAACACGCCGACGTAGTCGCGATACTTCGCATCGACCTGCGCCATTTCCATGAAGCGATCGGCGTGCTCCTTGAGCTGATCGAGGGGAAGCGGGGGAACCGGAGTGAATTCAGCGACGTAATTGCGAAGCTGCTGCACGATCCGATTTCGTTCCTTCAGCGTCGGCGGAATGTTTTCCTTCGGCTGGCGGAAGCGTTGCTGCACCACATGCGAGGGGATCTTGGCCGAGGAAAGTTTCAGATTGGCTTCCATGACTGCTGCGTTCGACGTCGGCAAAAAGGGTTTATTTCACTGGGTTGATCCGATTGGACGAAACCTCGCCCGATTTGGTGACCAACGAATCTGTGTTGTGTGCGGCGATTATTTGGTTCGGAAACGGGCGGGTCGAGCCTGATTTTCAGTTACAAAACGAAAACACCGTCATCGGATCTCCCGGCGACGGTGACGTGAAACAGGTTGATACTCCCCCTATTGCTCGACGCGAGTCACGCAGGCTTCCCGCAGTGAATTGCACAAGACCTCCGGATGAAGTCGATCGAGATCCAGCGAATTCCAGACCGGTTCATCCCAGCGATCTGAATCAGCTGCGCAGTTGTTCTCCAAGATGATCAGCGGGGTTTCCGGACGCATCTGTTGCGAGGTCTCGATAAACTCATGGCCCGACCGATACCCCAAGTGACTGGCCACAAGGCAAAGATCGTATTTTTTGCGTCGCATTTGCGTCACGCCCAGGCGGAACCGATTTGCCCATTCAACGTCGTATCGTTCCGGTGCAGCCTCACGGAGGATCAAACGCAAACGCGCAAAGGTGGCATGGTTGGTGTCTACGAGCAGGATCTTTCTTCGATCCTGTAGTGTAGGTAGTCGGGCACTCATTTGGTCTGTCGGTGGCTTGTCGATGGCTACAGAGATCCTGATTCGGGGTCAGATCCGTTTTCTGGATGGATGCCCTTAGGAAATCACGGAACTCCGTCGCCTCAATACGCAATTATACGTATGCAGCTGACAGCGAAGAAAACTGCCGTTTCTGGGAAATATGGCCGTTCAGGCCATGCGTTTGTCGTGTTCGGCGAGGATGGAGAGGTTTTGGTCCACCAACTCCTGAAGGCGCTTTTTCTCCGCGATCACCTGTTCCTCCGCCTGCACACGGGCCGTGATATCGAAGGCGATTCCGCCCAGTTGTGATTCGCCGTCCGGCAGATCAATGAGGAATCGCGTGATCAACCATTGCCGGTTCGGATCGTCGCGGGGACCAAACTTCTCGGTGGAGTCCACCGGCATGCCGGATTCGAGCACTTTCAGCTCGAGTTCCTTGGCGCTGATCGCCGTGGTCGGAGGCAGAAAGTCATCGCGTTCGGTGTTCAGATAGTTCTTGGGTTCTTCCTCGAGAATGTCGTTCCACCGACGGTTGAACCAAAGCCAGCGGCGATTGCGATCCTTGAAAAAGGCCAACCCGGGCAAATTGTCCATGAACACCCGAAAGCGGGCTTCGCTGCGACGTTGGGCCGCTTCCGCAACTTGGCGCTGCCGTTGCTCCTCAGCTTCGCGAAAGGCGCGTTTGACGGCGGGAACCAGTCGCTCCATGCGTTGCTTCAAGACATAATCGGTGGCACCACTCTTTAGAGAATCGATGGCCGCCTCTTCCCCCAATACACCAGAGAGAAACACGAAGGGAATATCCGGACACTCCTTGCGCGCGATTTCCAACGCCTCGTGACCGCTGAAGCCCGGCAGTTGGTAGTCCACCAACATCAGTTGGAAGCCCCCCTGTTTCAGTGCCGTCTCAAACTGCTGTTTCGTCTCGCAGGCCAAGATGCGGCAGTGGAGCTTTTCGGATTGCAGTGTCTTCTCGACGATCTGGCGATCCATCGGGTTGTCTTCCAGATGGAGGATCACCATTTCTTTTTCAGCGTTATCGGACATGCCTTTTTCGGATCATATGAATTGGATCACGCTGGAATGCAATCAGAGTCTTCCCTATTCGAAATCGCCGTCATCGTCCACTGACGAGTCTTTTCGCGATGACGAACGCACCCGGGCGGTGATCCATCGGTTGAGCAACAGCCATAGCACTGGAGGGAGACAAGCGCTCAAACCAATCGCTAGGGCGGGATTCGATGAACCCGCCGCCCCCACCATCGCATAGGTGAACCCGAGGGGGATGGCACCACAGGCAAGCGCCGTGAAGAACAAGCGGGGCGGCATCCTGACCAGGCCCGCCATGCAGGCGATGACTTCAGGAAACAGCGGCAACCAACGCGACACCGCTACCAGCCAGCCACCAATCTTTGTGAACACCTCCTCACCCCGCGACAAGTCTCTCTCGCCGACCAACCAGAGAGCTCCTCGCCGTCCGGTGAGTCGACACAACAGGTAAGCAACCGTCCCTGACAAGAACGAACCGATCGCGGAAATCAAACCTCCGAGAATCGGACCGTAAATAAATCCCAATCCAGCCATCACCGCGGTCCCAGGAATCGGCAGAAACAAATCGGAAACCAACAACGCCACACCAGCTGCCCATGCCCACGCCCCAAACCCTTGCATCCAATCCACCGCCCCATCTGTTCCGAAATCCAGCCGCTCCGCCCACAACAGGAACGGAATCATGAGCAGTACCGCCAGCCCCAAGAATATCCAGATCAGTCGCATCGAAAACGGTTACGAGAAGCCAAGATCCTATCCTCGCTTCCTTCAAGTCTGAATCAGCTCGGCAATGGTAAATAAAATGTCTGTCTAATAATTATGAATTCAGCAGATTACAATTTCGGCCGTTTTTTGCAGTTTTTCGGAAACTGTGAGGTGGTAGCGTGGATCCACGACAGTTTCCTGAAACTTCCTCCCCGTGGGAGGGTTTGGTTGGGAGACTTTAATCCGGAGACAAACGTTATGAATGAGTTTTACGAAGTGTGTTTGAGCCTCAGCGTGGGTTTGGGACTGGCAGCGGCCTGCGGCTTTCGAATTTTCGTGCCGCTTTTGATCATGAGTATCGGCGCGAAGACCGGGCATTTGGAGGTGTCTGAGAATTTCGCGTGGTTATCATCCAACGCGGCGGTGGCGACATTTGCAGTGGCAACCGCAGTGGAGATTTTCGCCTACTACATCCCCGTGGTGGACAATTTCTTGGATACCATCGCTTCGCCCTGCGCGGTCATTGCGGGAACCATCATTATGTCATCTTTCGTGCCGGAAATGGCGCCGTGGCTGAAGTGGTGCTTGGCGGCAATCGCCGGCGGTGCGGCGGCCGGGATGGTTCAATCCGTCACCACTTTGCTGCGAGGCGCGTCCACAACCACGACGGGCGGTTTGGGAAATCCCGTAGTTTCCACAGTCGAAGCAGCGGCATCGACGGGCTTTAGTGCCGCAGCCATCTTCGTTCCATTTCTCGCGGTGCTGGGCTTGATCGGTCTCGTGGGGCTGGTCGGCTGGAAGATCGCGGCGCCGAGACAGGCCGGGATCATTACCAACGAACTCCCGGTCCCGGTAATCGACGTGTGATTTCTGAGTGAGTTAGCAGCGCAAAGGGACCCGTCCGCAAGGGCGGGTCCTTTTTTGCGTCCAGGCCTCAGGACTTGGATTCGGAGGAAATCAATTTACGCACTCGCCCTCGCGGCACCAACTGCCAAATACGTTCGTGCCCGTAGTAAACGAATAGTTTGGCCAGAAACTCCCACATCGCGATCTTGGCCGCCTTGTCAATTTCGCCCGTAATGAGGTGAGCCAAGAGAAAGGTAACAAAGGTCGCTAGGCAGCGCCAAGTAATGCCCTTGAGAAGACTGCGTAAGTGGGATTCGCGAAGTTCTTGTTTCGGTTCGCTCATGATCGATCCAATGAATTACTGCGGCTATGAAAGAAAAGGCGCGCCGATCGGCGCGCCGTGAAAGAGAGATTCAATTCAGGGACGTCTTACCATTTGGCGCCAGCCTTGATCCAGGCTTCGACCATGGCCACTTCAGCCTTGGAAAGAGCATCCGAGTCCTTGGGAGGCATCGCGTCGTCCGGATCATCCCGTCGAACAAGCTTCAGCAGCAGACTGCTACCGGGATTTCCTGGCGTGATGGCATCGAGCGCTCCGCCACGGCTTTCGAGTGAATAACCGCCCTTGGATTTGCCGTTGCCGTGACACTTGAAGCATTTCTGCTCGAACAGGGCGTGGACCTTCTTGGAATCAGCGCCTCCGCCATCCATGCCCATCATGCCGCCGTCCATCGCCATCATGTTGTCACCGTCCATGCCCATCATGCCACCGTCCATGCCCATGCCGTCGCCACCACCGCCGGAGCTATTACCGCTGGAATTGCCGGAACCGGCTCCGCTATTACCGCCTCCGCCACTACCGTTGCCGCTGGCGTTGGCTGACTGACCGGAGCCATCACCTTTGTTCATGGCGACGAAAACGATTCCGCCCGCAATTGCTGCCGCCGCGACGGCAGCAATACTGATCAAAACGATGGTTTTCTTGCTTCCGCCAGCCGCAGCTCCCGCAGCCGCCCCAGCAGGAACGACCACACCGGGGACTTTGGGAAGTGGAATCCAATCCGGAGCTCCGTCGTACCATGCCGAGTCAGTTGGCACAATGGACCCCTCAACGAGGTACTGATTGACTTGCTCTAGGGTGTAGGGACCGAAA
>JBMYQZ010000159.1:0-9460 GCA_049601855.1 Limisphaerales bacterium
GGTGGGTAATACAGAGGACCTGTCGATTTTTCGCGATCTGGCGCATCTTTTCGCCAACGACTTGGGCGGTTTCGCCGCCGACGTTGGCGTCGACTTCGTCGAAGACGAGGACCGGAATGCGGTCTTCGGCGGCAAGCACGGTCTTGATGGCCAACATCACGCGGGCCATTTCACCGGAGGAGGCGATCGCACGGAGGCTTTGCGGAGGCTCGCCGATGTTGGGGGCAAATTGAAATTCGACTCGGTCGTAGCCCGACTGATTTGGCCCATCCGCGTTTTCGAGTTGGATATCGAAATGGCTTTGCTTGAAGCCGAGATCACGGAGTTGCTTGACGACGGCTTTGGAGAGTTTGGCGATGACGCCTTTACGAGCCTTGGTAAGCGCGGCACCGGAATTGGTCATCCGTTCGTCCAGTCCGGCGAGCTCGGTATTAAGGCGTTCGAGTTCGGCATCGCGGGATTCGAGGGCGGCAAGTTTATCGGCGGCTTCGGCGCCGAATTCGAGGACCGCTTCAAGGGTGGCGCCATACTTGCGCTTGAGTGATTGGACGAGCGTCATCCGCTCTTCGAGTTCGTGCAGGCGCGCGGGGTCGATGTCGACTCGATCGTGGTAGGAGGAAAGTTCAGACTGAAGATCACTGAGGAGGCTGGCGGCTTGTTCGTGAAGCTCGACCATCTCACCGGATTGCTCGTCGAGACTTCGGAGTTCGTGGAGTTGCTGTCCGAGTTGGCCGACCCGCGTGAGCAGGGAATCGGATTCGTCGTCGAGGATCGTGAGCGCGTTCTGGGCAGTCTGGAGAAGTTGGGAAGCGTTGGTGGCGCGCTGGTATTCGGCTTCGAGCGATTCCTCTTCCACCGGATCAAGCTTGGCTTCTTCGATCTCGCGTACCTGAAATCGGAGGAGATCGAGTTGTTGGGCGTACGTCTGTTCGTCGACCACAAGTTCGGCCTTCTCGGCTTCAAGGCGGGCGCGTTCGGTCAACAAGTCGGCGAAGGCATCGACCTTTGACTCGATGCCCGCGAAGGCATCAAGGAGGAGCAACTGGCGCGCGGGATGAAGGAGCGATTGGTGGTCGTGCGGGCCGTGAATATCGACGAGCCAATCGCCGATCTCGGCCAAGGTGGCCAAGGTGGTCTGTGAGCCGTTGACGAATTGCTTGTTGCTGCCGCCAGCGGAGAAGCTGCGTTTCAACAGGAGCTGATGGTCGTCGCAGGGTTCGAGTCCATTGTCGTCGAGGAAACCAGCGAGCGGGGCGCGGAGTTTGCGGACGTCGAAGACGGCTTCGACCGTGCATTTGTCGGCACCGGAGCGGATGAGGGATTTGTTGGCGCGTTCGCCGAGGACGAGGCTGAGCGCGCCGATGATGACGGATTTGCCCGCACCGGTTTCGCCGGTGATGGCGTTGTAACCGGGTTGGAGTTCGAGGGTCAGATCCTCAACAAGGGCCAGATTTTTGATCCGAATGGCAGTCAGCATCGAAATGAATCGCGTCGAATTTGCGCCCTTTGCTAGCGTTCGGCAAAACGTTTTCGACCTTTCGTGGTCAAAAAGAGCAACTGATGGCGTTCGAACTGACAATGCTGGGCACCGGTACTTCGCAAGGAGTGCCCTCGATCGGGAAGGATTACCCGCAATCCTTCCTCGACAACCCGAAGAATCACCGCACGCGGCCCGCCGCGATGGTGCGAACGGACGAGGTGCAGCTGGTGATCGATACGCCGCCCGATTTTCGCCTGCAGATGCTGCGCGAAGGGGTGAAGCATCTCGACGCGATCCTGTTCACGCACGCCCACGCAGACCACATCATGGGATTGGATGATGCCCGGCGCTTCTGCCAGATGCAGAAAGGGAAGGCGCTGCCGGTCTATGCCGATGCGAAAACGATGGGATTGGTGCAGGGTGTGTTCCAATACGCGTTTGCGCACGGGGACAAGCCGATCACCTACTTCGTTCCCGATCCACGGCTCATCGACGGCCCGTTCGAGATTGGAGACCTGCGAATCACCCCCCTGCCCTTGCCGCACGGCAGCATGGGCAGCAACGGTTTTCTCTTCGAACAGGGTGGAGACAAGAAGCTTGCCTATTGCACTGATTGCAAGGAAGTTCCGGATCCAATCATCGACCAGATTGCCGGCGTGCAATGCGTGGTTCTCGACGCCCTGCGCAAGACCGAGCATTGGACGCACATGAGCCTCGATGAAGCCCTCACCGCGGCCCGCCGCATCCGTGCGGATCGTACGGTGTTGACGCATCTGACTGATCATTATGATCATGATGTCGATCAGGCCGAGTTGCCGCCCGGGGTAGAACTTGGTTACGACGGTTTGAAAGTGAATTTGACATGAAACGACACATCTTGTTGGCCCTCGCCGCCTGCGCGATCGGCCTGACCAACACCCAAGCCAATCCGCTCGACACCGGCGTCAACGTCGCCGTGGTCTACAACTCCAGTAACAAGGATTCCGAAGGCGTCGCCCGCCACTACGCCGCGCGCCGGATCATCCCCAAGAAAAACCTGATCGGGCTCCCATTGCCCGAGGCGGAAGAAATCTCCCGCGAGGAGTTCGCGACGCAATTGCAGAAGCCACTTTTGGCGGAGCTGGAAAAGCGGGGCCTGATGACCTTCAAAGACAACAAGGTCAGCGCAAGCAAACTGCGCTACCTCACCCTGTGTCACGGCGTGCCACTGAAGATCAAACGCGATCCAAATTGGAAAGAGCCCAACAGTGCCCAGTTGCCCGAGGAACTCCGTACCAAGAATGAAGCCGCGGTGGACAGCGAACTCGCGTGGTTGCCTCGGTTGAAGATGGGCGGCACGCCGCTCAACAGCGCCATTGGCAACGCGTTCTACAACTCGAAGGCGATCTACAGTTTCCACGCCACCAACGGCATTCTCATGGTCGGCCGCATCGATGCTCCGAACGCAACGCTCGCCAAGCGCCTGGTCGACTTCGCCATCAATGCGGAAACGAACGGATTCTGGGGACAGGCCTACATCGACATGCGCGGCGTGAAGACCAAGAAACTCGCCATCGGCGACGAGTTTATTCGCGGCGTCGGCGTCGCCACCAAGAAGTATGGTCTCGATACCACCATTGACAATCAGGACGCGACCTTTCCCAAGGGATTCCCCATGAGCCACATCGGCGTTTACGCCGGCTGGTACGCGGACTCGATTACGGGTCCATTTGCCGAGCGCAAAGTGGAATTCCTTCCCGGCGCCATTGCCTACCATCTGCATTCCTTCAGCGCGGAGACCATTCGAGATGAGAACAAACGCTGGGTGGCTCCGATGATTGTGCAGGGTGCCACCGCCACCATGGGTAACGTCTACGAGCCGTTTCTCGCCGGCACGCCCGACGCGGGTATCTTTGTCGATCGGATGCTGAACTATGGATTCAGCCTGGGCGAAGCCGCCTACGCATCGCAAAAGTCACTCTCCTGGATGACCACGGTCGTGGGTGATCCGATGTATCGGCCTTGCGCTCGACATCCCCAATTACTCCACCAGGACTTGCAGGCACGCCGCCGTCCGGAACTGGCATGGTCGCATCATCGCGTGGTCAACCTCGGCCTCGGCAAGGGTGGTTCGGTCACCAATGCCATCAAGTACCTTGGCGGCGTCCCCCTGACCCGGCAGGACCCGATCCTCCTGGAGAAACTTGGGGATCTCTATAACAATGCCGGCGGGCGTGTAAATGCCGCCAAAGCTTGGGGGATGGCGTTGCAGACCAAGCAGTCTTATCAGCACCACAAGCGACTGCTTCTCAAGACCGCCCGTCGCCTGGCGGAACTCAAGAACAACAAGGAAGCGAAGCAGTTATTCGAGCTCTTCATCAAGAAGTATGCCGACCATCCGGACCTGCCGAAGATCAAGGCTGAAGCGGCCAAGTTGTAAACGCCCGCTCGGGGCAAGTCTGAAGACCAATGAAGGAGTTGTGTGGCAGGATTCGGGACGATCATCGCTTCGAACTTTTCATCATCGGCGTCATCGTCTTGGCTGGCGTGCTCGTCGGCTTGGAGACCAATCAAGAACTCGTCGCCAAGCACGGGAAGATCCTCCACGCGATCGACAACCTGATTCTCGGCATCTTCATCCTTGAGATCGTCATCAAACTAATCGCCGAATGGCCCAAGCCGGGCGACTACTTCCGCAACGGCTGGAACGTCTTTGACTTCTGCATCGTCGCGGTCTGCCTGCTGCCATCCAGTGGCGCGTGGGTGACGGTGATTCGCCTGGCGCGGATTCTGCGGGCCGTCCGGCTCATCACGCAGATCCCAAAGCTCCAGATCCTCGTCGGGGCCCTGCTCAAATCACTCCCGTCCATGGGCTATGTTTCGCTCCTGCTCGGGTTACACTTCTATGTCTACGCGGTGATGGCGACGTTTCTATTTCGTGGCAACGACCCCGGGCACTTCGGTTCGCTGGGGCTCAGCATGCTTTCACTCTTCCGGGTCGTCACCTTGGAGGATTGGACCGATGTGATGTACACAGCGATGCTCGGCTCTGATGTCTACGCCGCGCAGGGCCCGATTCCCGTGGGCCCCGATCCCCAAGCGTATGGCTGGTGGGGCGTGCTCTACTTCACCAGTTTCGTAGTCGTTGGAGCGATGGTGATGATCAATCTTTTCGTGGGCGTGATGGTGACCAGCCTTTCTGAGGCGCAAGCGGAGAGCCTGCGATCGAAACTGGATATTGATGAAATCGAGCAACACGAGGCGCAGTTGGAAAAGACCGTGGAAAACCTCGAGACCCAACTCACGGAACTGCGGCGATTGATTCAGTCGCAGAAAGGGAAAACCTGACGCAAATCTGTGCCACGTGACACACCCTGTGTCATCTCAACATCCGCTCTGGAAAAACAAAACGGCGGCTGCTTTCGCAGCCACCGGTCCGTTTTCAAAAGGCGAGAAGCGGAAAAAGAACATCCGGCTCGCTCAGGGGATTTGGTAGGGAGGGCGTTCCCGCGTTAGAGGAGGCAGGAACGGTAGGAGAGACTTTGTTTCGTTAAAATGTGACATCAGCGTGATCACAGCTCTTTATTTAGCAACGGGCATGCCAACCGCAGAAACACCCTGTTTCGTCGGGGTTTTCCCGCACCGCTCCACGCTCCTCTGGCTAAATATCGACAAATCTTGGGCTCATGCTGGATGATTGTCGTCAGAGCTTTCACACAATGAAGAAACCGATTTCCTCCTCCATTTACATCTTCGTAACAATCACGCTCCTCGCCTTTACATATCGCGGCGGCGCTGAGAACTGGACGCGTTTCCGCGGCCCCAACGGCTCGGGTGTTTCCGGCGACAAAATCCCCGTGCAATGGTCGGCGACGAACATCAAGTGGAAGACCAAGCTCCCTGGCGTCGGTCACGGTTCACCCGTCGTGTGGGGCAACCGCGTCTTCGTCCTCGCGGGCAATGAAGAGAACGCCAACCGCCTCCCGGTCTGCGTCGACGCCAAGTCGGGCAAGATTCTATGGCAGGACAAACACGCCACGAAAAAGCACAAGCACCACAAGTTCAACACCTACGCCTGCACGACTCCCGCCGTCGATGCCGATCACGTGTACTTCAATTGGGGTACTCCGAAAGCACTCACGATGATCGCCTACACGCACGAGGGAACGAAGGTTTGGGAACGTGATCTTGGCCCGGTGAAAGGCGGACACGGATTCGGAGCTTCTCCGATGGTCCATAAAGATCTGATCTTTTTGAACAATGATCAGGATGGAAAGAGCTCGCTCATCGCCATTGACCGCAGGAGCGGCAAGACCCGCTGGAGCATCCCGCGCGACAGCAAACGGCTCACCTATTCTACCCCGCTCGTGTACCGGAACGCCAAGGGCGAAGAGGAAATCATCTTCACCAACTGGCAACATGGCATCACCAGTGTCGATCCGCAGACCGGCGAGGTGCTCTGGGAAAACGACGTCTTCGGCAAACCCGCCAACGAGCGCGCCATTGGCTCCCCGATCTTGGCCGGCGATCTTGTCATCGGCACCTGTGGCTTTGTGACCAAGCTCAAGCACGTCGTCGCCCTCCGCCCCGTACCCGGCGAGAAAGAGGCCAAGGAAATCTGGCGCATTGAACGCTCTGTCCCGCACATCCCCACCCCGCTCGTCGTCGACAAGTGGATCTACCTCTGGAATGACCAGGGCATCCTCACGTGCGCCAACAACCAGACCGGCGAAACTCTCTGGTCCGAACGCCTCGGCGGCGAAGGCTACAGCTCAGCCGTGTGTGCGGACGGCAAGATCTATCGCTTCAACAAGCGGGGTGAACTCACCGTGCTTCCCGCCAACGGCAAATTCGAAACGTTGGCCACCTACGACCTCGACGAAGAAATCTTCGGCACCCCTGCCATCGCGACCGGCCACATGTTCGTCCGTACTCGCGGACACCTGATCGCGGTTGCTGACTGAATCATCAGCTGGTCAGAAATCGGCGCGCAACAAGCCCGTGCAGTGGTGGCAACCACTCCAAAGTCTGCGCACCTAGCCGTAGCATGGTTCGCCGCCAACCGGTGGAGGTAAGCATTCCACGGATACCCTCCGTCGTGGTGATGGTGTTCTCGCCTTCGAGATGACGAAACCTGTCGTAGTCATCGAGCCTATCCGCGACGACCCCGTTGGCGAATTCAGCCGCATCGGCGATTCCCAGATTCATTCCGCGGCCACCTGCCGGTGAGTGACAATGCGCGGAGTCTCCGGCAAAGAACACCCACCCCACCCGATACGTGTTCACTTGGCGAATCGAGATCTTGAACTGCCCTTCCCGGCGTACCTTGGTCACATCCAATTCCAACGGCAAGGCCTTCAAAGCATCCTCGCTGTTTGACACCACCCGATATCTTTCTGACTCCAAGGGCGCGACGACCACCACGCGTCCTTCGCCCAAATGGCAGGCGGTGAAGTCCGATGGATGTCGCCAATTGCGGGCATCCACGTCGGCAATGGACCAGGTCTCGGGCAGATCGAAACCCGGAAACTCCAGGCCGACCGATTCCCTCACCGCACTACGAACGCCATCGGCTCCCAACACGTAATCCGCAACCTCCTCCCGGTTACCGGTCCGTACAACCACCCGTTCCTTGTTTTGCTCCAGGCCGCTGAACTCACAACCGTAACGCACCTCCCCGCCAAACTTCACCAAGGCGTCGCGCAACGCCGCTACCGTTCGGTCTTGCGCCAGCCCGACGATGTAATCGCGTTCTGGATGTCCACCGCGAAGGGACAGGCTCAACGCCCTACGATCACCGAAATACAACTGCACCCGCTGCATTTTCACTCCCTCGCCCACCAGGCGATCCGTCACCCCGGACGGCTCCAGGATCTTCAGGCTCCGCGGCAGAATCCCCACCGCCCGGGAAAGCGTCGAAGGCCCTTCCTTGCGATCGATGATCGTGGGGACAATTCCCTGTCGCGCCAACTCAACCGCCGCGGTCAAACCCGTTGGACCAGCACCGACGATCAGGACCTTGGGGTTTTTCATGACATCAGGTCGCAGACGTTTTCCTTAGATCGCTTCTGCGCGACTTCCAGCAAGGCCACGCCATCCGCAACCCGCAAATCAACACGGGCTTCGAGGAGCAATCTAAGCGGGGATAGAATTCCGGGAACGCCGATCGCGAGCTGGGATTCGATCATGATCAAAACTGTTCGGCGGCGCGTATGAGCCTTTCCAAGGGCTGGTCGAGCGCTTTGCCGCGCAACCCTTTGTGCCGGATCATCCCGAGCTGATCGAGAATGAAAACAGCAGGCCATCCGCGGACATTCCAATCCTTGGTGATCCCCCCGGAGGCGTCCGTCCCATTCCAAAACGAACGCCACGGAATCTGGTGTTGCTTCACGGCTCGCCGGGCCAGCTCCGAACTCTGATCGCCGTTGACACCGAGCAGCACGAACGGGCGTCCGGCAAAACGCTTCACCAGTTCCTTCTCGTGCGGCACCTCGGCCATGCAGGGACCACACCAAGCCGCCCAAAAAACCAACAACACCACTTTCCCGCGATGATCGCTCAAACGAAACTCTTTCCCGTGCAGATCGGTCGCGACGATCTCCGGGGCCGGCGCACCCATCCGCAGGTCACGCAGTTCGCGCAGTTCTGCTGCAGCTTCCCCGGCCAAGTTCTTGCCCGCCGCGCGAATTCCCCGCGTGCGCAGGCAACGGCAGTCACCGTATTCCCTGATGAGCCTGGTGAACGCGTTGACGGCAAGGGTGGCGATCTGATCCACGTTGGAGCCACCGGCGGTCTCGGCCTCGGTGAACCTACGTTTGGCAAAGAAGGCGAGACCCAGCGCCGCGTTGCCACGCACGGTGCGATCCGGATGACCGAGCGCGCTGCGTTGCAACAAATCCATCGCAGGCGCGTGAAACGGCTCCTCCTCGATCGGCAGAAAATAGCCGAGGGTCGCGATCAATGGACCAATCTCGGAATGCTTGGAATGATGTCGTAGCAACAGTTCGATCGCCGGAAGACCGGGCGGCACATGCCAGGCTCGCGGATGTTCCAGAATCCAGATCAAGGCTTTCGCCGCCTCATCCGAGTCTGGTTTCTGATTCGCGAAGGCGAGTGCCTGGCGAAACAACTCGGTTTGTTGGTTGTCGAATTTCGCAAAGCGCGCCTCCATCTCAACCGGAGACGGCGGTTTACCATCCTTGCCGGGTTGAAACATCCTCTGCTCCAACTTGCGATGACGATCCCGGATCTGGCTGAGCGACGACTCGTCCGCAGCACCAGCCAGCGGAACCAATGTGGCGAGGAGCAGAAAGACAGCGAAAGAATTCACCTTGGCAGACTCACCGGATCGTCACGTTCACGTCCATCACGCGATCGCGGAGGGTCTATCCCAAGACGCCACCGAGCAATCGGATACCGGTCCGGATGTTCTTCTCACTGGCCGCGCCAAAACTGATGCGCATTTCGTTGTCCGGCTTCTTGCGCGTGGGATCGTCGGCATAGCAAAGCGGGCCCGGCACGTAGAACACACCGGCGTCCAACGCCGCCTGAAAGAACTTTGACTTGAGGCCCGTTCGTTTCGGTGCGGAGGCCCAGTAGTAAAGGCCGCCCTTCGTCTCCGGCCACGTCACGGTCTCCGGAAAGTGCGTTTTCATCGCCGCCAACATCGTCGCAGCCTTGCGCGCGTAGCGTTTGCGCAGTTGCTCCAGATGACGCTCGTACTTGTCGGTCTGCAAGGCGTGGCTGAGCACATGCTGCACCAGGTTGGCGGTCCCGAAGTCGTGGTTCCCCTTGATGCGGGAAACAACGGTGCAGATTTCCTCGGGCAAAATGCCATAGCCAGCCCGGATACCGGTCGCAAAAGGTTTGCTGTAGGTGCCGGTATAGATGACGCGCTCCTCTGCACCGGGCTGGGTGAGCGTCGAAGGCGTATCCGTGTCCGTAAAGCGCAATTCGCGATAGGCGGAATCCTCCAACAAATAGATCGGATGACCGGCGGAC
>JBMYQZ010000160.1:0-9392 GCA_049601855.1 Limisphaerales bacterium
CCGGGCCCAATGATCAGTCGATCAAACAGAACGCCCGCACACGCAGTGAAGGCCAGTGCCAACACGGCATAGAATCCTCCCTCTCCCAGAGCCTGACTCAGGCCACGACCAGCGAAAGCCCAAATGCCGAACACCAAGATACTGACAAAGCAAAACCCCAAGCTGCCTACCAAGAGGCAATTGCCCAAGGAGCGAACCTTGGGTTCTTCACTGGATTGGTCGATGCGGATAAATGAGTCATCCGCCGAGAGTCGAAACAGTTTCATGGCGTCAGTGACAGGGTCCCCCAGCTTGCCCCAAAGCATACCTTTGCCAATCACAAACTGGGTGATCGCTTCACTGTATTGAGCTCCGCAAAGATCTCCGTACCGTCCGCCGTCGGCGCCGCGAAAGTCTCTCCGCAAGCTGAACCTTCGGTTCCGACAACGGCGGCGCCCCCGCAGAAGGAGCACGGTTCCTCCGGCAGGCGATCCTCCACCAAAGCCATGGCGATTGGAGCAACCGGTCCGAAGAGAACTCCTCCGACCATCGTTTTTCGCTCGGCAAAACTGATTTGGTACACTGGAACACCTGGCATGTGAAAACTGCTCGTAGTGGTCATTTCCTTGATTCACCGGGAGCTTGCCGGTAGAAACTCGCCATCTTTTCAGGAAATGCGCGGATTCATCGTTTCAAGTTGCTCTTTCATCGTCGTCCTCCTGCTGGCCAGTGGGTGTTCCATTGAGAAACTGGCGACGAACAAGCTCGCCGATGCCTTGGCGGGTTCAGGTACGGTTTTCGCCGCTGATGACGATCCCGAGCTGGTGCGTGATGCGGCACCTTTCAGCCTCAAGTTGATGGAGACTGTCTTGGCTGAGACTCCAGATCATGAAGGTCTTCTGCTGGCCTTGAGCAGCGGGTTCGCACAATACGGCTACGCCTTCGTGCAGCAGGATGCCGAACGCTTGGAGGAAGATGACTTTGAAGCTTCCGACAAGAAGATGGCCCGCGCCGCCAAACTCTATCGCCGGGCTCGGGACTACGGATTGCGCGCGCTGGAGCATCGCTATCCGAATTGGAAGCAGAACCTGTCCGCGAATCCGGAAGCGACCGTCAAACAAGCTGATGCCGCAGATGTCCCCCTGCTTTATTGGACGGCGGCGGCGTGGGGTTCGTTGATCTCACTTTCGAAAGACGATCCGGAAACGATCGCCGGCCTGCCGCAAGTAGCCGCCTTGGCGGATCGCGCGTTGGCACTGGATGAAGATTACGATTACGGGACGCTGCATTCGTTCATGATCACTTTCGAGTTTTCACGGGCCGATCCCTCTCCCACCCCCATGGCGACCGCAAAGAAACATTTCGAGCGCGCGATGGAGTTGAGCAAGGGGCAGAACGCGGGTCCGCTGCTCGCTTGGGTCGAGACCGTTTCCATCCAGGAACAGAACGGTGCTGAATTTGAGAAGCTTCTGGAGCAGGCCTTGTCCATCGACGTCTCGGCTCGCCCGGAGTGGATGCTCTTGAACACCATCATGCAGGAACGCGCTCGCTGGTTACTCGATCGTAAAGACGACCTGATCATCCCACCGCTTCCAGACGAACCTGCACCTTGACCGCTTTTGAATGATCGAAATGCCCCCCACCAACGTCAGCAATAGAATGTTCGGAACGAAACGCCTTTGGATCGGGCTGATGGCCGTGGTCGCTGTCTTCCAGATGGAAGCGCAGACGATTCGCCTCGCCACACTCGCGCCCTCCCGCACCTCGATGCACAAGAGCCTGCTCAAGATGGGCTCGGAGTGGAAGAAAGCCGGCGTGCGGCTGCAGATATTCACCGACGGCAAGATGGGAGGAGAGTCCCAGATGATCCGCCGCATGCGCGTGAATCAGATCCAGGCGTCCTTGCTCTCAGTGCAAGGACTCACGGTGATCGATGAGTCCGCCAAGTCCGTGCAACTCGTGCCGATGATGTTCCGCGATCTGAAGGAGTTCGACTATGCGCTGGAGAAGGTGCGACCGATCATGGAAGCCAAGATGGAGAAGAAGGGCTACAAGGTTCTCTTCTGGAGCGACATCGGTTACCTGCGAATGTTCACCACCAAGAAGGCGATGCGCATCGATGACATGCGCAAATTGCGAATGTATGTGTGGAGCGGCGATACCCAGACGCAGGGCCTGATGAAGATCATGCGCTGCCGCGGCGTGCCGCTGGAACAGACGGAGGTCCTCACCGGTTTGCAAACCGGGATGTTCGATATGATCACCATGCCTCCGGTCATGGCGCTCTCCGGCCAGATCTACCGCAACGCGAACAACATGCTGAACCTCAACTGGAATCCCTTGGTGGGCGCGTTGGTGGTGAACAAGAAGACCTGGGATCGCATTCCTCGCGCCAAACGCGAAAAGCTCGTGGCCGCCGCCAAAGTCGCCGGTGACGAAATTCGCGCGGCCGGCCGTCGCGAAAGCGAAGCCGCCGTCAAGGCGATGGAGTCGCGCGGCTTGAAAGTAAACAGCCCCGACGATGCCGATGTCGCCGACTGGGAAAAGTTCGCCGCAGAAATGTATCCGATCATCCGTGGCAAGATTGTGGACGCCAAACTCTTTGACGCCTTGAAGGCGGCCGTGCTGGAGTATCGGGCGAAGTCCAAATGAGCGACGCGCCCGCACAGAGCAATCCCCAAAAAACGGAAAACGAAGTTGCCGAGCCCAACGGTTGGCAACGTGCCCTGAGTATCTTGCGCTCAGGGGAAAACGGCATCCTAGTGCTGATCCTCGCGGCGCTCGTCGCGCTGCCTCTGGTCGAGGCGCTGCTCCGTCAGTTTGAGACAGGAATCCCCGGGGCTTCCATCATCGTCCAGCACTTCACCCTGATCGTCGGCATGCTCGGAGGGGCCGTTGCCGCGCGCGATAATCGGCTGCTCTCGATGTCCGCCTTACCCACCTTCCTGTCAGGCAAGACCAAACGGATGGCCATCTTTGTTGGATTCAGCATCGCGGCGGCGATCACCTTCGTGATGTTTGACGGCAGCCTCGCCTTTGTCCGCGACGCGATGGGCATGGATGACATGTTGTTGGGAAAATTCCCGCGCTGGATCATGCAGGCCTTCATCCCCTTTGGCTTCGGTCTCGTAGCCGTGCGAATCTGGCTGCATTCCGCGGAGCATTGGCAAGGTCGACTTGGTTCGCTCGCGGTGATCGGCCTTTGTTTCTGGCTCTGGAACAACCCGCCCGGCGGCATGGACTCGGTGAGGCGCAGCTACGCCGAATACATGCAGCGCACGGACGCGATGCAGGAGGCATTCATTGACGACAAGGTGGTGGGAACCGCGGAAGAACTTTGGCTGCTCAGCGAATCGTTGGAACGCGAGTTCGAAAAGCAACTGGGAGCGGAGAAATTTGGCGCGATGCTCTCCGAGGACACCGCCGATCCGCGTTGGGACGGAACGGCGTTTGCGGAAACCCTATCCGAAGATCAGCTCAAGGAAATCAGTCTCGTGGAAGGCGCCGCCGCGGAGTTCATGTGGTCCGAAGAAGCCACCGCACCGCTGCCGTCGGCAGTGATCTGGCTGGCCCTCATCGTATTGGTCGTGGCGACGATTCTCGGGGCGCCGGTCTTTGTAACGCTCGGAGGCGCGGCAGCGATTCTATTCTGGGGATCGCGCGGCGGCCCGATCACTGCCGACGGACTCTCGACCATCGCTTCACTCACGATCGATCAGTATGATCTCAACACGAACCCCACCCTGCCCGCCGTCCCGCTGTTCACTTTGGCCGGCTACTTCCTCGCGGAAGGCGGCGCGTCAAAACGGCTGGTGCGCGTCTTCCAAGGATTGATTGGTTGGTTCCGCGGAGGATCGGCGATCATGACCTGCTTCGTGTGCGCCTTTTTCACGACCTTCACCGGCGCCTCGGGCGTGACGATCCTGGCACTTGGCGGCTTGCTCCTGCCAGTGTTGATCTCCTCGAAACTGACGGAACGACACGCACTCGGATTTGTGACCAGCGCTGGTGCACTCGGTTCATTGTTCCCGCCTTGCCTGACGTTGATCCTTTATTCCATCCGCTCCGAAAATGTAACGATCCAGGAAATCTTCCTCGGCGGACTGCTTCCGGGACTCGTCTTAGTCGGCGCGATGGCGGCCTTGGGAATCTGGCTGGCCGGTCGCGACCAGGTCGAAAAACAAAAGTTCGATTCATCCGAAGCAGGAACCGCTATCTGGGAGGCGAAGTGGGAATTGCTTTTGCCCGTCGTTGCGCTGGTCGGTTTGTTCGGTGGATTCGCCACCCCGGTGGAGACGGCCGCAATGACCGCCTGCTACGCCTTCATCATTGAGACCTTCGTTTATCGCGATTTGAAATTCACCAAGGATGTCCCACGCGTAATGACCGAATGCGGGCTCGTCGTCGGCGGTGTATTGCTCATTCTCGGCGTCGCGCTGGGCGTGACGAATTACCTCGTGGATGTGGAGGCTGCCGATCGCGCACTGGATTGGGCGCGGGAGAATCTCAACAACAAGTACGTCTTCCTCCTCGTGCTGAATATCTTCCTCATCGCGGTGGGCTGCATCATGGACGTCTATTCCGCAATCATCATCGTGGTCCCCCTGATGGTACCTATGGGCGAGGCCTTTGGAATTCATCCGGTTCACCTCGGCGTCATCTTCCTCGCCAATCTTGAACTGGGTTACATCACGCCCCCCGTGGGGATGAATCTCTTTCTTGCTTCGTATCGTTTTGGCAAACCCCTGACGGAGGTTTATCGCTCGATTCTGCCAATGTTGGCCGTGCGCATTGTCGGGGTCGCCTTGATCACCTATGTGCCAATCATGTCCACCGCCTTGCCCGATTGGTTGGGGCCACCGGAGCGCGTGACAGAGGAAGATCCCTTGGACGGTCTCGGTGATCTTGAGGCCATGGATCTGACCGATCCCAACGACAATCTATAACGTTTTAGTCTCGATTTTCCCGATATTTGCCGGCTAGGCTCTCGTCGATTCGAACCCGTTATGGCCGAACCAGAGAAGACACCCCGTACCATCCTGATCGTTGAGGACGAAGTAGCGGTTGGAAACGTTGTCCGCAAACAACTGAACCGCAAAGGATTCAACGTCCTGGAGGTCATCTCCACCGGCGAGGCCGCCATCGAAGCCGTCCGTAACCAGGTCCCCGATGTCGTTTTGATGGATATCCATCTTGAGGGTGAAATGGATGGCATTGACGCGGCGAAGAAGATTCAAGGTGAGTTCGATGTCCCGGTCATATACCTGACCGGTGACGCGATGGATGAGACGGTCGAGGAAGCTCGGGAAGCCCAGGCCTATGGCTACCTGCTGAAGCCGATCAATGACCGTGAACTCGTCACCACCATCGAAATCGCGCTCTACAAGCACGACATGGAGCGCAAGCTCAAGGAAAGCGAGATTCGTTACCGCACCCTGAGCCAGGCGATGCCGCAAAAGGTCTGGACCGCGGATAGTGACGGCAAGGCGACCTTCTTCAATTCGCAGTGGGAGATTTTCACCGGGATGGTTTCAGCCCAATGTGTGGGCGAGCTTTGGTGGGAGGCCATCAACCCGATCGACCTGCTTAAATTCAAGACCGCCTGGCAACGCTCCGTTCAAACTGGTGAGACCTTCCAACTCGAATGCCGACTCCAAGGCAACGACGGCAAACCTCGCTGGCATCTCGCACGCGCCGTGCCCTTGGACGCCGGGGACGGCAGCCGTCAATGGTTCGGCACTTTTACCGACATCCAGGCGGAGAAGGATCGCGAGCAGGCTCTGAAAGACAGCGAAGCGCAGAAACGTGCCGTGTTTGAAGGCGCGCTCGACGCTGTGATCCTCATGGATCACGAAGGTCGCATCATGGAGTTCAATCCGGCCGCCGAGAAGATGTTCGGCAAGCCGCGTTACGAAATGATTGGCGAACTGCTCGCCGAATCCATTCTCGTCGAATCAAGCCGGGGAGAATTACTACCAGAAACTCCACCACTATCTCGCGACCAACACCGGCGATTTCCTCAATGAAAGACAGGAAGTCTCCGCCCTACGCGCTGATGGCTCGGAGTTTGAATTGGAGATCGCTTTTTGCCGCGTGCCCGTCTCTGGACAGCCGGTCTTTACAGTCTATGCGAGGGATCTTACCGAACGCTCCAGTTCGACCGAATCCGCACTGCCAGTCGATCGTGAGAAGCTTGACCTCCGCACGCGGGTCAGGACCTTGCAGGCGATGATTCCCTCTTGTACGCGCTGCAGCAACACCTTGGTCCCCGGCTCCGGTTGGGTGGACTTGGAAGAACACCTCGTGCTGCAGTCCGACACGCCTTCCATCAAAGCCGTCTGTCCGGATTGCGAAAAGAATCTGGATCCTCAAGAAGAGGACGAAGACGGCACGCGGATCTGGTCGAAGGAGTTGCGCCGTCTTTACGACGGCAGCTGAACCTACTTCTTCTTCCCGCGCTTCCCAACGGGCTCGCGTGACCAAAGAAAAGAACTCTGTTCGTCCACCAACTGATCGCCTTTCCAAAAGCTCACGCGCCAGGCATTAACGCCTCCGATAGCAGCGAATTGCGCCTTTGAAATAGTCACTTTTGACCAACTCGAAAACAAGCCTTTGCCTCTGGTCTTTTCCGTCAGCGTCAGGGGTTTTGATCCCGCTTTGCCGCCCCGCACCTCCAGCTTGAGAACCAGATCTTCGCCTTTGTTCGCACGGGGTTTCCACTGCACATCAAAGCGCATCGCCGAGATTAGCTCGGAATTCTTGCGCAGATGCGCCTGGTAAGCGTCGCGCTCATACAGGCTTGGGGAGAGCGAATGGCGTCCCTTGGCGTCGAGCAGATGAGGCAGCACCTTCACAATTTTGGCGTCGGCCGCAGCGGCATCGAAGCCACCGATCAGGCCAATCAGTAGGAGGAGTCCTGGCAAGAATCGCATGGGCCGATGTTAGTCACCCCATCCGATTGCTCAACTGATTTTCGCCGGATGCGTTTTCCGTGGTCAGTGCTCGCGCAATTTGCCTAACCTTTTGTGTGTCCGAACCCAAAGCGCATCCTTGGACCTTTGAAAACCTGCTCGTCATGTTCGTGGCGTTCTTTGGTTGTCTCCTGCTCGGGGCGGCGGTTCAGGAACTATTCATTTCCAAAGCCATGGCGGCGACACCCGACGGCAAGTTTGTCGTGATGGTGATTCATGTCCTGTTCTTCAATGTCGGTGGCATCATCTGCATCGGCCTCCTCCTGACCTTGGAACGTCGTGGCTGGAGCGAGAGCTTTGGACTGAATCGCAGCCCGTTGAAGGCCTTGGGAACGGGACTCGGATTCGCACTGATTGCCACTCCAGTGGTCATGATCCTCCAGGCCGTCATCGCCCGTTTGATCACCAAACCCGGGGCCGCACCCGAGGTGCAGCAGATCGTTCGCACGATCGAACAAACCACCAGCATTGATCAGCTGTTCTTCTACGCGTTCCTCGCCATTATGCTCGCCCCCGTAATCGAAGAACTGCTCTTTCGGGGCATCCTATATCGGTCCATCAAGGCGGCCGGGCACCCGCACATTGCTCTCTGGGGCACGTCGCTGACCTTTGGGGTCATTCACGCCTCCCAACTCGCGATCATTCCCTTGACCGTCCTGGCACTGCTGCTGGCCAAACTCTACGACCGCACGGAAAACATCCTCGCTCCCATCCTTGCCCACGCCACGTTCAATGCCGTGAACTTCCTGATCCTGCTCAACGCAAACAATCTCAAGAGCCTCGCCGGCCCATGAACGAATTCGAATTGATCAACCAACTCACCCAAGGCCTGTCCAGCGATGAATCGGTCATCGTCGGTCCAGGCGATGATTGCGCCGTGTTGGAGGTCGGCATGGACAACGACTGGCTGTTGCTCAAAACCGATGCCGTCGTCGAAGGTGTGCACTTTGAGCAAGGAACGGAGCCCAGACGGATTGGACACAAGGCCTTGGCGCGTGGTCTCAGCGACATCGCCGCGATGGGAGGGCTCGCGAAGCACGCGCTCGTCACCGTCGGTCTGCCCGACGGATTCGACCCCGGTTTCATCAAGGGAATCTACGAGGGCTTGAACAGTTTGGCTGATCGTTTCGATGTCAAAATCGTCGGCGGCGAAACCACCGCCAATGGTGACCGGTTGATGCTCAACATTTCCCTGACCGGCACGGTGCCGAAGGAGAAAGCCATTCTCCGCTCCGGAGCAAAGGATGGGGACGCCATCTTTGCTTCCGGCGAGTTGGGCGGATCGCTGGAAGGACACCACCTGGATTTTGAGCCGCGGCTCCTTGAAGCCAGTTGGTTGGCCTCCGAGTTCGACGTACACGCGATGATCGATCTCAGCGATGGATTGGCCGGTGACCTGCGCCATCTCACGACGGCTAGCAAGGTTGGCGCCGAACTGCACGAAAACGCTGTCCCCGTCAGCCGCGCCGCCAAACTGCGCGCCCAGTCCGGCGATTCCGCCAAGCCTGCCCTGCTCGCGGCCTTGACCGATGGTGAGGATTTCGAGCTGCTGTTCACCGTCGCCAGCAAGGATGCCGTCGGCGTGCTGGATGGCTGGAAGAAAGAGTTCCCCGATACACCGATCGCCTGCGTCGGAAAGATCACCTCGCAACCCGGAGTCCGCATCCGCGATGCCCGCGGAGTGCGCGAAATGAACCTCCGTGGATTCACCCATTTCGAGAAGAACTGATGGTGGAGGCGATCACGCACAGCGTCGAAGAAACCGTGGCCTTCGGGCAGCAGCTCAGCGCCCGCGCCCAGCCGGGAACCATCTTCGCGCTCGACGGCGATTTGGGCGCCGGCAAGACCCAACTCGCTCGTGGGATTGCCCAAGGCGTTGGTTATGAAGGTCGTGTCCAATCGCCCAGCTACGGACTCATCAACATCTACGAAGGCGGACGACTGACGGTGTTTCATCTCGACCTCTACCGTCTCGAAGAGCCGGACGAAATTATTGGTGCGGGCCTCGAAGAATACCTGACCGAACCCGCCGGGATCGTCGCGTTAGAATGGGCCAACCGCTGGTTCGATCGTCCCGGCGTATCGGCCATCGCTCAGCTGCATCGAGTCCGCCTCGAAACCCTCAGTGAAACGGAACGACGGATTCGTCATGAACCTGCTCGCACTTGATTTCTCGACCGCCCAGCGCGTTGTCTGTGTCTCCACCGACGCAGGCAAAGAGGCCGTCTGCACAACAACCGATCGCACCGCAGGGCCGCTCGGATTGATCACCGCGGCTTTGGAAAAAGCCGGAATAACAAGAGAGGAGATCGACACCATCGCCGTGGGTTTGGGCCCCGGTTCCTACACGGGCATTCGCTCCAGCATCGCTTTGGCTCAGGGCTTTCAACTCGGCACCAATGTGCAGCTGGCCGGAATTTCCAGTGCTGACATCATCGCCCA
>JBMYQZ010000161.1:0-9357 GCA_049601855.1 Limisphaerales bacterium
CGACAGAAGGACGACGAGCAGGCAGCCAACAACGAGCCGCCCAATCCCGGCCCGCCAGCGCCAACAACCCCGGCGCCCTTGCCACCGGTGGATCTCAATAATCAACCCCCACCGGTAATCACTCCCCCGCCCGAACCAACACCTTCTCCGCAACCGGTAACACCGCCGACGCCACAGCCGAAACCCACGCCGATCTCGATTTCACCACCGCCTCCGGCAATGACAAACGCGCCGAACATGACCACGACGCCACCCACCATGGCCACACCGGTGACGAACTCGCCACCTCCGATGATGGCGACGAACAATACGTCTCCCCCGGCACCAATGCCGCCAGCGCCCACGACTCCGACTCTCTCCACCAACAGTCTCGTCGTGACCGGCCTCGCGATCGAACGTCCGCGCGGCGCCAAGGGCAGCAAGCTCACCTACGTCACCGGCCTGATGCAAAACGAAGCCGCCGCCAAACGCTTTGGCGTGCGGGTTGATCTCTACCTCCTCGACCGCGCCGGCCGCGCCGTCGGCGTCGCCACCGATTACGCCCCCGTCATCGAACCCAGCGGTTCCTGGCGCTTTCGCGCCCTCGTCCTCGATCAACGCGCCGTCAGCGCGCGAGTGAGAGAGATCAAGGAGAACCAGTGATTTTCTTGGGAAAGGGAATCCAGATTTACGATTGTTGATTCTTGAAGGACGCGCGAAGTGCGCGCGCTGGATTTCGAGAATCACATATCATCAATCTTCACTCACTTCCCCCCTACCTCCGGAAGATTCCATCCGCCGGCGGCGGATTCGTCGAACGCAGCACGCTCCCATCCGCCATTGTGAAGTGCCAGTATTGATCACCACGCGCGGTCGCGCTGGGCACGCGATCGGCCAGGATGATGAAGTGCCCCTTGCCAGTAGGATTCTCATTCTGGCTGTGATTGAAAAAGATCGTTCGCCGGCGCAAGTCGTTGAGCGTCTTTTCGTCCATGCCGCTGTTGGCCACGAGGTCTTCGAAACTCGTCGGCAGTTTGCCCCGGTCCAAGGCCTGGTGAAAAGCCAGTCCCATGCGCTTCATGTTGTCTCTTCGCAGCGTCATCCGGGCCTTCTCCTTCTCGCGCTGCACAGCGGCTTCCGCATCCTTTTGCTGGGCGACGCTGCTTTGCAGTTTGTTCTGCAGGCGCACGGCTTGTGTCTCCATCTGTTGCACCTGCCGGGCCTGCTCGCGAGCCTGGTCGCGCACCTTGGCCATCTCTGCACGCATCTGATGCACCTTCGACGCGTCGAGGCGGAGCTTCTCCAATTCTTCATCGCTGACCGTCGGCTTCGGCACTACTGCAGCTACGACCTGTCTGGGCTGCTCCTGATCCAACCTGGCACGCAATTCCGCGTTCTCCTGCCGCAGATCTTGGATCGTGCCTTGTTGCACTGCAATCGGCGTTCCGGCGGCGACGAGTCCGATCGCGGCGATCGGGGCGATGGTTTTGAATTTGGTCCAGGCAATCACGTTTATCGTTTCGTTTATGAGATTCAGGGTGGAGGAGGTCGCGGCGCCTGCCGTCACGGACGCCGTGACCACTTCCGCCGCCAATCCCGTGGGTGCGGCGCCAATCGCGTTGCCAGGCAGAGCGGCGGCAATCACACCGGTGGACATCGCGATGTTTCGCTTGGAGAAAAAGGCACGCAGTTTGTCCAACGCACGGGAGACGCGCTTTTGTGCCGCGTCGTCACTGACGCCCAAACGATTCCCCACCTCCCGCAGATCACGTTCCTCGAAGTAACGCAGGATCACGGCATCGCGGTCGGTCTCATTCAGGGTTGCCATCGCTTCATCCAAAAAAGGCGCGATCTGTGGCCAGACGGTTTCTTCGTTATCACCGTTCATGAGCGATGCTTCCTCTTCCCGGGCTTGGCGGCGTTGTTCGGCCCGCACGGCCTTGAGCGCGGCGAAACGAGCGGTCTGATGCAGCCAACCGGCAACCACGGTACGGTCCTGCAGCTTGGCCGCCTTCTGGGCGAGAATGCAGAAGACCGCCTGCGTCACCTCTTCAGCGAGGGCAGCCTGCCCGACCTGGCGCAAAGCCGCCGAGTAGACCAATCCCGCGTGTCGCGACACCAGTTCCCGGAAGGCGTCCTCCGATCCCTGCGCCACGTATTCGGTCAGCAATGAGCCGTCATCTTTCATGCTTCACCCATATAATCCCCGCCTCGCCGAGAATCCGACAGGGAATTTTAAGTCCTTGCCTTGCCGCAGTGCAGAACGAAGACTCCCGCCGCAATGAACGACGAGTTGCTGCAGAGTCTGGCCTGGATGGCAGTGCTCGGGGTGGGGTCGCAATGGCTCGCCTGGCGCTTGCGCCTGCCGTCGATTCTGCTGTTGTTGGTGATCGGCTTCGTCGCCGGGCCGGTGATGCATCTGGTCAATCCCGACAAGATGCTCGGGGAGATGCTCATTCCCTTCGTTTCGGTAGCCGTCGCGCTCATTCTTTTTGAAGGCGGACTCACGCTCAAGTTTTCCGAGCTCAAGGACATCGGGCACGTCGTCCGGAATCTGGTAACAATCGGCGCGCTGGTCACCTGGGTCGGAGCCACCCTCGCCGCCAAGCTTTGTCTGGGCTGGGCCTGGCCGTTGGCGGCCGTGCTCGGTGCGATCGTGGTGGTGACCGGCCCAACCGTGGTGGGTCCCCTGCTCCGACTCGTGCAACCCAATCGCCAGGTTTCTTCGGTCTTGAAGTGGGAGGGCATAGTGATCGATCCGGTCGGCGCCGTGCTCGCGCTGTTGGTCTTCGAAGCCGTGCGCGCGGGCGTGGGATTGTCAGGCCTCTCGGGCATCGCGATGAAGGGATTCGGCATGACGATTCTCGTGGGCGGCGTGTTCGGCGTGATCGGCGGCGAGTTTCTCCGCCAATTCTTCAAGCGCTACTGGGTACCCGATTACCTGCAGAGCCCGGTGTCGCTGATGACCGTCGTCGGACTCTTCGCCGTCTCCAATCATTTTCAACACGAAAGCGGCTTGCTGACCGTCACGCTCATGGGCATCTGGCTTGCGAACAAGAAGGACGTGGACATCAGCGAAGTGCTCGAGTTCAAGGAGAATCTCCGCGTCCTGCTCATCTCGATGCTCTTCATCCTGCTGGCCGCCCGCATCAAGATGGCCGATCTCAACAGCATTCCCGTCTTTGGCGCGATCGGCTTCCTCGCGGCCATGATGTTCATTGTGCGGCCGGCCTGTGTGTTTGCCTCCGCCTTCGGCTCCAAGCTTTCGACCAAGGAACGCCTCTTTCTAACCTGGATGGCCCCGCGCGGAATCGTCGCTGCTGCCGTCGCGTCCATCTTTGCCATTCGACTGGCAGACGCCGGCATGGAGCAAGCCGAGCAACTCGTTCCCGTCACGTTCTTCTTCATCATTGGCACGGTGGCGATTTATGGGCTTACCGCGATTCCGGTCGCCCGCACGCTCGGCGTGTCCTCCCCCAATCCGCAGGGCATTGTCTTCGCCGGTGCGAGCGAACTGGTCCGCAAGGTCGCCAAGCTCCTGCACGACGACGACATCGCCGTCCTGCTCGTCGACAACAACCGTGGAAATCTCATCGCCGCGCGCATGGATGGCCTCAACACCCACTACGGCAATATCCTTTCCGAACACACCCTGCATGACCTGGAACTCGGCGGCATCGGCCGCTTCCTCGCCATGACCCCGAACGCCGAGGTGAATTCCCTCGCCGCATTACACTTCCGCGAAGTGTTCCCGTCCGCCGAGATCTATCGCCTGCCCGCCGGACCGAATGCCGGACCCAAGAGCGAACGCTTCGCTGCCGCCACCAAGGGACGCATCCTGTTCAACGAAGATTGCTCCTACCAGCACCTCGACGAACTGACGGAGAACGGCGCCTCCGTAAAGAAGACCCTGCTCACCAAGGAATTCGGCATGGAACACTTCCGGGCTCAGAACAGTCCGGACGCCGTGCCCTTGCTCCTCATCGGACCGAAAAAAGAGGTGCGCGTTTTCAATGTCGACCAGCCACCCACGCCACAACCCGGCTGGACGCTCATCAGCCTCGTTCCCAATGGATCAGACTGATCCGTCCGATACAGCCTTCTCTTTTCGCGACTGTTCATTATTCTCCGGGCGTGCCCGACGCGATCTCCATCATTGTCCCCGTGTTTGACGAGGAGGAAAACGTGCAGCCCCTTGCCGATGAGGTGGCCACTGCGTTTGCCGATGCCAAGCATGATTGGGAACTGGTCTTCGTCGACGATTGCAGCCGGGACAAGACTTGGGAGAAGGTCAACGAAGCGGCGAAGAAAGACGAACGCGTCCGTGGTTTCCGACTCGAAAAGAACAGCGGTCAAAGCGCCGCCGTCTGGACCGGTATTCAAGGCACGAAACTCCCGCTCATCGGCACCCTCGACGGCGATCGCCAGAACGATCCCGCCGATCTGCCAAGCCTGCTGAAAGAACTGGGCGACGATTGCGACTTCGCCTGCGGTTGGCGTCATAACCGCAAGGACACCTTCGTCCGCAAGATTTCCTCGGGCGTCGCCCGTTGGTTTCGCTGCCGCGCACTGAAGTCCGACTTCAAGGATACCGGCTGCGCCGTCCGCGTCTTCAAGCGCGAATGCGTGAACTCCATGTTCGGCTTCAACGGGCTGCACCGTTTCATGCCGATCATCGTGCAAGGCGCCGGCTTCAAGTGCCGTGAGGTCCCCTGCAATCACCGACCGCGCGTGGCCGGTGTCTCCAAGTATGGTGTTTGGAATCGAGTCTGGCGCGGTATCTATGACCTGATCGCCATCTCCTGGTATCAGAAGCGACGGGTCAATCCCGTGCCCTTCGAGGATTCGAAGCGCTGATCAACCGGTCTTCGCCCCGTCCAGTTTCAGTTGGCCCTCCGAGTGAGCGATCACCGTGGCAACCGTCGCATCGCCGGTGACGTTGCAGACCGTTCGCAGCATATCGAGAATCCGATCCACCCCGAGAATCAGCGCGATACCGCCGCTGGGCACGTTCACCGCCTCTAGAATGATCACCAGCATGATGATGCCGGCACCAGGAACAGCCGCCGTTCCGATCGAGGCCAGCACCGCTGTCAGCACGATGGTCAATTGTGCCCCCATCGTCAGGTCGATGTTCACCACCTGCGCGATGAACACGGCGGCGACCGCCTGGTAAAGCGCCGTTCCGTCCATGTTGATCGTCGCGCCGAGCGGCAGGACGAATGACGAAACCTCTTCGGATACACCCAATTCCTTTTCACAACGATCCATTGTCACCGGCAAGGTCGCGCCGCTCGAGCTGGTGGAGAAGGCCATCAATTGCGCCGGCCCCATGCCCTTGAAGAACTTGCCGAACTTCATCGGGGTGAACATCCGGAACAAGGTCGGGTAAACGATCAGCGCGTGGATACCCAGCCCCGCCACCACGGTGATACAATAGAGCCCCAGCCCCTTCAGCAACTCGACGATTCGCGAAGGATCATCGCCGGCCAATCCCGTGATCGTGCTCGCCATCAAGGCAAACACGCCGATCGGCGCAATCGCCATGATCATGTTCACCAACGCGATGACCGTGTCCATCAAGCCGTTGAACACGGCCAAGACAGGCCCAGAGCTTTCCGGCTTCACCTTGATCAAGGCGATGCCCAGCAACAACGAAATGAAGACCATCTGCAGCATCGTGCGATTGCTCGATGCCGACATGAAAAAGTTATCCGGCACCATGTCCACCAGCGGCTGCAAGGGCCCTCGATTCTTCACCGACTCGGCCGCCTCCATTCGCTGGGCCACATCATTCTTGTAGGCCGCTTCGAGTTCCGTCCGGAGTTCGGGGGGAACGCTCTTGCCCGGGTTCACCATGTTGACGATCACCAAGCCGATGATCACGGCCACCGCCGTCGTGCCGATGTAGAGCCCGATCGTCTTGCCGCCCATACGCGAAAGCTTCTTCACGTCGGAAAGCGAAGCCACCCCCGTGACCAGCGAGGTCAGCACCAAAGGCACGGCGATCAACTTCAGCAGGTTCATGAAGATCTTGCCCAAGGGCGCGACCCAGTTGTTGGTGAAATCAGTCCACCCCGCATTCGCGGCAATGCAGCCGTAGGCCAATCCGAGAACCAGACCAATGATGATCCGCCAGTGAAGTTGTTTGTGCCAAGGCATGTCGTTTCCTGATTACTGAATACTGATCACCGATTACTTCTGCGAAACCGGCTTTCCTTCTTCCTCCCAACCCATCATGCCGTCAGCGAGGTCGTAGACCAACTTGAACCCCATCCCGACCATGATCTTCGAGGCAGCAGCGCTACGACCACCCGAACGGCAATGCACGAGGTATTCCTTCGACTTGTCGAGCTTGCCGATCTTCTTCTTAAAATCCCGACTCCGGTAATCGATGTTCTTCGCGCCGGGAATGTGGCCTTCCGAAAACTCGCCCGGCGTGCGCACGTCGATCACGGCCAGCTTCTTTTCCTTCCAGAGTTTATGGAACGCATCGACGCCCACACGCTGGTGACCGGTCTTTTTGTCGGCGGCAGACGCCGTGAACGCCACGGAGAGAAAGAGGGCAAAAAGGAAGTTTTTCATGAGCGGGCGCAGTGTAGCCCGTGCCAATGGACTGTCGAGGGGGATTGTCACGTTGATTCGGCCTCGCTGCCTCGTATAGTCGCGCGAATACCCGACGTGCAGATCCTGCCGGCCAATCCCGCGAAACATCCCTTCGCCGATCCGCATCGGAGACGGTTTCTACAATGCGTTTCAGCCGGGGTGATGGGCGGAGGTCTGGCGGACCTGCTCGCGCTTGAGAAGGTGACGGAGGCGGGAGCGACCGGTGCTTCCGCCAAGCAGGTGCTCGTGGTTTACGAGGAAGGCGGTATCAGCCAGATGGATTCGTTCGACCCGAAACCGGACGCGCCGCTAGATCATCGATCGCCCTTCAAGCCAATCCCAACCAGCGTTCCAGGAACACATTTCTCCTCGCTGATGCCGAAGACCGCGCGCATCGCGCACAAACTCTCGGTCGTGCGATCGATGACGAATACGACGGCGAGCCCATCGCATCCGGCCGGTTGCCAGGAGTTTTTCAAGGGCTGCGCCTTCACCGAGGCCGAGGCCTGGCCGGACATTGGATCCATTGTGACGGAGTTGATCGGGAGCGATTGTCCGCAACTGCCCGGCTATATCTTCTGCCCCGGCGCAAACATGCCCAATGCGAAAACCACGACCGGTTTCCTTCCCGCCCACCGTGCGCCGTGGAAACTCGGCACGAAGAGTCTCGGCGAAAACGTTGCCGCGCCGGATTGGAACGTGCGTTCACTTGATCCAGTGGATGGATTGACACCCAAACGTTTTGGCGAACGCCAACAACTCCTCGAGCAACTCGACCGTTCGCACGCTGCGCAAACGGACTTTGGCCAATTACTGCGCAAGTACGGCGAGAACGCGTTGGAACTGCTGCTCAGTCCGCGGGTGCAGTCGGCCTTTGATCTCACCTCCGAGAAAGACCGGACGCGTGAACGCTACGGCCGGGATCATCGCGGTTGTTGTTACCTGATGGGACGCAAGTTGATTGAGGCGGGAGTTCGTTTCGTGACCGTGACGGTGATCCAACCACCCGAACTGGTCGGACGGCCCAACTACGGCAAACCCAATGGCGTCTTCCTCAACTGGGATCACCACGAAGGCATTTATCGCAACGGTCCGTGCGGCGGCCCGCAGGGGATGAACAACCAGGAACGTTACGGTCTGCCGCATCCGGTGATGATGCCGAGCCTCGATCGTTCGTTCAGCGCGCTCATCGAGGATATGGACGAGCGCGGTCTGCTCGAGGAGACGCTCGTCTGTTTTATCACCGAAATGGGCCGGACGCCCACGATCAACAAGTGGGGCGGACGCGACCATTGGGGCCGCGCGCTTTCGATCGCCTTTGCCGGTGCAGGTTGTCCTGGTGGAGCCGTCGTCGGAGCCACCACCCGCGATGGCGGTGACGTCACCGATCGTCTCTCCACGCCGATGGATTATGCCGAAACCATCTACCGCAAACTGGGCATCAATTCCTTCCAGGCCTTGCGCAAACCGAATGGAGTCGCCCTCAACCTCACCGAAGGCGGCCGCCCCATCCGTGAGCTGTTCGCCTGAGGAATCTTCGCGCATTCTTTTTCAAGCAATCCGTCTTGTCTCCCGTCCAACGGTGGCTATAACCGTCGCAACTTTTCGCTAATACCAAGTTATGAAACATATTCTCTCCCTCGTTGCCGCCGGCGCCTTCATCGCCGACGCCTCCGCCGCCAACTGGTCAAACTGGCGCGGTCCCAATCACAACGGCACCAGCCCGGAAACGGGATTGCCCACCAAGTTCAGCCGCACGGAGAACGTGAAGTGGAAGACGAATCTGCCCGGGGTCTCTGCGGCTACGCCGATCATTCACGGCAACCACGTTTTTCTGAGCTCAGCGAACGAAGAGAACGACACCTTGCACGCAATCGCGTTGGATCGGCGCAGCGGCAAGATTCTCTGGAACCACAAGATTGCTTCCACCTATCGTCGCGACAGCCGCAGCACATTTGCCGCGCCGTCCCCTGTGACCGACGGCAAGCTCGTCTACTTCCACTACGGCAATGGCGAAGTTGCTGCCTTCGACTTCAGCGGCAAGAAGGCCTGGAGCCGCAACCTGCAGGACAAGCACGGCCAGTTCTCCATCCAATGGACGCCTTCCTCCACCCCGCTACTGCACGGCGGCAAGCTCTACTTCCAGATCCTGCAACGCGACGTCCAGGTCGAGTTTCGCGGCCAGCGCTTCGGGAAGCCCGGCAAGAACAATGATTCCTACCTTCTCGCGGTCGATCCCAAGACCGGCAAAGACCTGTGGAAAGTCATGCGCCCAAGCAAGGCCGTGCATGAATCCCGCGAAGCCTTCAGCAGCCCTTATCCGATGATCAACAACGGTCGTGAAGAAATCGTCCTCGTCGGCGGCGACGCCATCAGCGGTCATCACCCCGCGACCGGCAAGGAACTCTGGCGTTGGGGCACCTGGAATCCCACTCGGATCGGACACTGGCGGCTCGTCCCCTCCCCTGTCAGCGGCAACGGCGTGGTGCTCGCCTGCGGACCCAAGGGCGCACCGGTCACCGCGGTGAAGGTCGGCGGCAAGGGCACTTTGAGCGACGATGCGGTTGCCTGGTCGAGCCCGGATCGCGAGATCACCTCCGACGTTCCCACGCCGTCATTCTATGAAGGCAAATTCTACGTCGTGAACGATCGCCGCGGCATGCTCCTCTGTGTCAACCCTGCCAACGGCAAGGTCGTGTGGAAAGGCAAGCTGCAGGGCACCGGCCGCATCACTTCCAAATTCGAAGCCTCTCCGACCATTGCTGACGGACA
>JBMYQZ010000162.1:0-9341 GCA_049601855.1 Limisphaerales bacterium
AGAGACGGCGAAATTGCGGCAGGTGAAGTGAATAGAAACCGCCGACCAAGGGAACGCGATCGATGAGGTTGGCGTTGTGCGCCAACCACGTGCGCATGTCCGGAATGATCCGGGGAAGTTCGTGCAGCGGACCATAGACCTGGCTTTCCACCGCTTGCATGCTCGGCATCGCCCGCCCGTCGGGGTGACGCGCGGTGGCCAGTTCCTGGGCGTGCTTCAACTCAGTCTGGTAGGAGCCGGCAGCAACCGTCGGCGAGAGCTTTGGTTGGTGCACCAACAAGTCGGCAGCCGAGATTCCAACGATCCCGAACAAAACCAGGCGTCGCCCCTTTCCACGAACATGGCGAGCCAATACCACGGCGATCGCCGTGGCACCGAACCACTGCAGTCGGATGGGCATGTTCCAATGCGCCAGCTCGGCACCTTCGCGCGGAAGACGCACGTTGTATTGCATCCAAACCGCCAACCCCATCAGCACGCCCACCATCGCAATCGAGATCCAAAGCACCTTGCGATTCCCCGGCATGGAGAGCCGCCGCACCCCCCAAGCCGCCAGCAAGGGCATCGCGATCTTGGCGAAGGTCAGAAACTTCACCGGGTAGCGCATCCATTCCAGCGGCATGATCGCATCGACCCAGCTATACAAACGCCCGGTCGGTCCCATCGCAAAGATCAGCGCAAAGATCACACAGGCGGCGAGGTTGCGCGGGAAGTCGTTGCGGTTGCGGAACAAGGCCAGGCCCAACAACAACCACGGCGCGTAGCCAAGGTAATACGAATGCGTCCAGATCTGACTCGCGTGAATGATCCCGCCGTATCGTTCCCAGCCGAGGCATTCGAAGAACGGCAGGAAGAAATTCGCCCAGCCGTACCATTTCACGTAGGACGTAACGCGACCACCCGATGCCAGTCGTTCGGAGTTTGCCAGCAAATCAAAGAACGGGAGCAACTGCACGGCTGCCAACAACGCCGCCATGCCGATCACCACACCGCAGCGCAGCAGCATCTGCTTTCGCTCCGCACCGGCCCGTTTGCATTCATGGCCCAATGCGAGCAGCACGAACATCCACGTGAACACGATCATCTCCGGCGCGCCCGTCAGCAGCTGCAATCCGCTCAACAAGACCGCTCCCAACAGCACTTGACCTCCCGTTCGCCAGCCCGTTTGCACCGCGAGAATCACCCACGGCAACAATCCGAGTGCCGCGATGTTGTTCGGCCACATCAAGGACGTCTGCATGATCCCATCAAACGTAAACAACACTCCCGCCAAGGCCGCTCCCGGCCCGTTCCGCGTCCAGCGGCGCGCGAGAAAATACATCCCCAAGCCACCAAGATATTGATGCCCCAGACAGAAGATCGCCAGCGCCGGTCCAAGCGGAAACAACACCGTCAGCAGCATCGGCGGATACAAAGTCATTGTGTTCCACTGTGCCAGGAAGGGATGACCGCATTCGCTGAGAAGATTCCACAACGGCAACTCACCCGCCTTCAGGCTCTCCTGCAACTGCAGCGCCAAGGGATAACCAAACACCGAAAAATCCCTCAGTCCAAAGGTCTCGCCGAAGAAGATCACCCGATGATTCGCCCCGATCACCGCCAAGGCCAGAAGCGCCGCGAACATCCGCGGGCGGTACCAGTTCCGTCCGCAACGAAGCCAAAACGACCGACTTGGCGAATCGGTCTGCTCACTCATCACCGATGCAGATCAATTCCTTGAGCGTGCGTGCGTAGATTTTCCCATCGGAGAAGGACAGGCTTGAGAGCGACCACGTCTCAGTAGCCGGACCAAGATCACTGACGGAAAGAAGCGCATTCTCATCCAGCAACTTGGCGTCCCAGTCGATGACGTAGACCATTCCGATCATGGTCGGCAAATAGAGTTTGTCGCCGATCACTGTTCCGCTTGCAGCGGAGACGTGCCCCCAACCATTGCCGGCATTACGTTTGTCCTGCGTGGCGACGAAGCCGTTGGCGGTTTTCATGTCGTTCTTCAGCGCCTGCGTCCAGAGAACTTCATCCTTCTCTCCCTTGCGGCGAACAACCTGCGCGGGGACCTGGAGATACTCGACTGTTCCTTTGTCCAAATGCACGCGACCGATCAGGAATCCGCTGTCGGATCGGAAATAGTGATAACGTCCCACCCGCACGTTGGTGTTCTTCGTGATCACTCGGCGGGCCTTCTTCAGGTTGGTATTCCGCTCCGTCACGTACCTGCCATCTCGTTGCGAGGTGATCGTCACGGCTTCGGTCAGCGATACGCGACGGACAACCTTTCCGGTCTCCACATCAACGGTCACGTGTTCGTCCTTGGCAAATCCATACGCGTGACGCCCGTCCCAACAGGCGTTTTGCGCCGAGGGATAACCAGCGATCGCGAGATCCCAGATGGTGGCGCCATTGGCAGCATTCACGAGGGACATTCCATACGGTTCCTCCGGCGGTTGATGACCTCCACCGCGACCCGTGAGGATGGCGGCAACTCCCTTGTGGGTCTTGCCGATCAGGGACGTCTGATGAATCGAAGTGCCCGTCTCGGCGATCCATTCGCGTTTGCCCGTCTTCAAATTGAAGGCCTGCAAATGCGTCCAGAATTTGCGATCACGCCCGAGCGGTTTTGAACCGGGCTTGGTGGTGTGGATCGGTTTCAGATCGCGATGCCGGTATTGCACCGTGATGACATTGCCGCCGTGCAGGATGGGTTCGTGCAGGCGGGCGTGATGACGCCCGAAAGGCACCCAGTCGTAAGACCATTGTTCGCGCCCCTCAAAGTCGAAGCACTTGAGACTACCGCCAACGTTCACGAAGCAGACGCGCTTCTCGTCGGCCACCGGTGAAGCTGCCGTGTTGTCGCTGAAGAGACTCGAGAGATCGGTATTACGAACCCCGGGAAGGGTGCGCCGCCAAAGTTCCTTTCCCGTGCCGGCATCGAAACAGATACCGACGATGTTCGATCCGTATTGTGTGTCGGCAACGATCGGTTCGTGACTGGTCACGAACACCCGGCCATTGCTCACGATCGGCGTTCCCTGCCCCGTGCTCGGCAGCTTCTTACGCCACAAGACGTTCCTCCCGTGGGTCACGCTGAACTCTGGCGGAGCGTTGCCTTTCACCGAAAAATCGCCATTGGGGCCCGCCGCCTGTGGCCAGTCATTCGCTGACGCCGAGACGACCAGCAGAAACACGAGTTGAATCTGAGTTTTCAAGACGGCCGATCCTGCCCGCCTCCGCGAATCGGGGCGAGTGGATTTCTTAGCCGGTCTGCGGCCCGAACGCTGCGTGATAAAACGCCACACCGTCGCGACGCGGTTCCTCCGACCAACGAATGAAGAACAACTCCTGAGGCATTCCCTCGAACGCATGACGGATACCGTACTCCGACGCCGGCACGAATCCGAATCGCGGATAATAATCGGCGTGACCGAAGACCATGATAAAGGGGCAGGAATTCAGTTGCTGAATTCCTGCTTCAATCAAGACTTTGCCGATTCCTTGACGCTGCCGCCCGGGTTCGACGGACATCGGTCCAAGTCCCATCCCTTCCAGAACACCATCTGCCGTCTGAATGGTGGCCGGCGAGAACAGGATATGTCCGATCACCTCGTCACCATCCACTGCCACGAGGCTCACGTGGGAGTCGTTGCTCGAGCGGATTCGCTCGACGAGTTCCGCCTCGCCGCTGTGCCCAAATTCTGACGCCGCAAATGCCGCGACGGTCACCGCATGAACGGCTTCATGGTCACCCGGTGATTCGTTGCGAACGGTATACATCGTCGCCACCAACGCTATCGCAACCGTCACTCAACGTCCCGAAATTCCTTGCCTCGACCTCCCCGCCTCACGCTAAATCCGTCCGACTTCGGGATGAGCAAGGTATTGATCATTGGCGCCGGTGGCGTGGGACAGGTCGTGGCCGGCAAGTGCGCGCAAATGCCGGAGGTCTTCTCCGAGATCTGCCTCGCCAGCCGCACCGTGTCCAAGTGCGAGGCGATCGCCCAACGGTTCGATCGCGAGATCGAGACGGCGGGCGTCGAGGCAAACGATCCGGCCAACGTCGTCGCCCTCATCGAACGCACCCAGCCCGCGATCGTCATCAACGTCGCCCAGCCGTATCAGAATCTCCCCATTATGGAGGCCTGCGCGCAGACCGGTGTGCACTACGTGGACACGTCGATGTATGACGAGCCGGACATCTTCGCCACCGATTACGAACCGCAGCTGAAGTTCGCCGAGAGGTATGCCCCAAAGAACGTGACCGGCGTGCTGAGCATCGGCTTCGACCCGGGGGTGGTGAACGTGTTCTGTGCTTACGCCCAGAAACACCACTTCGACGAGATTGATCACATCGACATCATCGACTGCAACGACGGCGATCACGGCCTGCCCTTCGCCACCAATTTCGATCCTGAAACCAACATCCGCGAGATCCTCGCTGACGCCTGCTTCTACGAAGACGGCGAAATGAAATCCGCCGAGGCGCTGACGGTGAAGCAGGATTTTGATTTCCCTGAAGTCGGCACGCGCACCGGCTACCTGATGTTCCACGAGGAAGTCATTTCCCTCGCCACCAATATCAAGGGCGTCAAGAGCGTACGCTTCTGGATGACCTTCGGCGAAGCCTACCTGCGACACCTGAACGTCTTGCGCAACGTCGGGCTGGCCGGCACCGAGCCGATCGAGTATCAAGGCAAACAGATTGTGCCCCTGCAATTCCTCAAGGCGGTCCTCCCGGAACCGTCGTCTCTTGGCCCGCGTTACACCGGATACACCTGCATCGCCACGATCATCGAAGGCCGCAAGGACGGGCAGTCGAAAAAGATCATCATCTACAATCTCTGCGACCACAAAGCCGCTTACGAAGAAGTCGGCGTGCAGGCGATCTCTTACACCACTGGCGTTCCCGCGATCACCGCCGCGCAACAGGTTCTCAGCGGCGCGTGGCAGCAACCCGGCGTCTTTTGCCCCGAAGAACTCGACCCTGATCCGTTCCTCGCTGATCTCGCGAAGAACGGCCTCCCCTGGCACGTAAAGGAACTCTGACCACCCCATTCATGGATCCCAAGAAAGTCCCCTCTCCCTGCTACGTCATCGACGAAGGCATGCTCATCAGTAACCTGCGTCAGCTGAACAAGGTGCAAGAAGAAAGCGGCTGCAAGATCATCCTCGCGCTCAAGGGCTTTGCGATGTGGAGCACCTTTCCGCTGATCAAGAAGCATCTCGTCGGCACCACCGCCAGTTCCGTTGCCGAAGCGCGACTGGGACACGAGGAATTCGGCGGCGAAGTCCATGCCTACGCCCCGGCTTACACGCAGCAGGACGTCGATGAACTCCTGCCGATCGTCGATCATCTTGTCTTCAACTCGATCAACCAGTTGGAATTCTTCCGACCACAGGTGCAGGCAGCCGAACGCAAGGTGTCAATCGGTCTGCGCGTGAACCCGGAATATTCCGAGGTCGAGACGGCGATCTACAACCCCTGTGCTCCCTGTTCGCGACTGGGAATGACCTCTGATCAAATCAAGCCGGAAGATCTCGAAGGCGTCGAAGGCCTGCACTTCCACACCATGTGCGAGCAGAACTCCGATACGCTTGAGCGCACCATCCCGCACTTCGAGGAGAAGTTCGGCGAGTACATCCCGCAGATGAAGTGGATCAACTTCGGTGGCGGACACCACATTACCCGCGAAGATTACGACATCGATCGCCTCGTCAATGTGATCAAGACCTTTCGGGAAAAGTGGGACAAGCCGGTGTATCTGGAACCGGGCGAAGCCATCGCCCTGAACACCGGCGTGCTCGTCGCCACCGTGCTCGACATCGTCCAGAACCAGCTTCCCATCGCCATCCTGGACATCTCGGCCACCGCCCACATGCCGGACGTTTTGGAAATGCCTTACCGCCCGGTCATCACCGGCGCCGCCGATCCCGCGGTGAAGTCATGCACGTATCGACTGGGCGGCTTGACCTGCCTGGCCGGCGACATCATCGGCGACTACTCCTTCCGCGAACCCCTGACGCCGGGCGACATACTCGTCTTCGAAGACATGGCCCACTACACCATGGTCAAGAACACCACCTTCAACGGCGTCCGCCTCCCCTCCATCGGCCTTTGGAAACCCCAGGAACACCGTTTCCACCTCGTCAAAGAATTCGGTTACGAAGACTACCGCGACCGGCTGTCGTGAATTCCCGCGACCAGGTTCAGCGTGAAGGCTGACAACGACGGGGGCGTTCCTGGCCCCCGCCATATCCTTGGGACGGGCCAACGATCCTGACACTCCCGTTCGCGGCGGAGTTCGCGAGGGCGCGTTCGCGTTGTCTCTGGTCAAAGGCTTGTTGACGGGCGATCAGCTCGCGCATCTGTGCCGGCGTGGGCTGGATCTGTGAAACTGGAGCGGGCGGCGGCGTGTCAATCTGGACCAATTCGGCTCGCTCACGTTGCATCATGCTGGCAAAGCTCAGAATGCGGGCCTGCGAAGCAGCATTGGCCAGCTGGCTCTTCGTATTCCGGGCGGCGTCCATGCGGGATTGATCCGAACGCAGGCCGTCAAGGGAAAGGCCGAGATCGGCAAGGATGACCGGGTGAATTTGAGCTGCCGGGAAAGACTTGGGACGACCGGCAACTTTGAACGTTAGCTGACTGCCGTTGTGTGAACTGTAGATGACGTCTTCCGCGTGAATATGGCCGGCCGGTGAAATCAGGCGTTCATATTTCCCTTCCTTCGCAGGTACGCCAGCCAAGCGTTTCGCGAAACGATCGGGGAGAACCTTGGGATTTCGCATCTGCTCTTCAAGCGATTCGATTCGCTGCTCCGCAGCGTGCCGATGTTGCTCGGTCTCAGCCAACTCAGTTTGCAGTTTTGTCAGTTCGCCATCCAATACCTCCAGGCGAGCATCCTGCTGTTGTTGGCGCTCCATGGCCTGGAGCAAGGACTGGCGATGCGGACGTTCGGAAGATTCCTCGCGTTGCAGACTCCGGCTCTGCCACCACAATCCACCAAAAGTGAGCGTGGCGAGGGCGAGGCCGGAGCTGATGATGACGTTGAGTCTCAGAGGGTGTTTCGAACGGAACGGGTGGGCACGACATACATTGTGTTGCCGCGCTGGCCTTGGAGATAGAGTTGATACGCCTCGACGTCGGTTCGGTAACGCTCCAGTTGCAATTGTTGTTGGCGCAACTGTTCGTTCGCCCGATTGCGCCGGGCGCTTTCCATGAGCTGCTGCTGAGCGAGATTTTGCTGCATCTGAAGTTCTTCCCGTTCCAGTTGCTGCTGGGCGCGTACGGCCTCCTCGGCCTTCTGGGACGCAATCTTCTCTCGCATGATGCGCATGGTCTCCTCGCGCCCCTTCTCAACGGCGTCCAGGGTTTCGAGACGTTTTACCGAGCGCTGTTGGCGGGCGTTCTGCAACGCCTTCACCAACTTGAGCGGATCTCGTTTGAGCGCGCGGATGATAACGGGATGAATCTGGGTGACATCGAGGCCTTTGCGAAATCTGGGTGTCTTGAAAAACAGACGACCACCGGATTCCGAAGAGAACATCGCTTTTTCGAAATGAACTTCACCACTTGGTGAGATCACGCGGGCGAAGCTGTTGGTCGGTCCGGCAATACCGGCCAACAACATGGCTTCAACATCAGAGATGAATTCACGCGCCTGTTGGCCAAAACGCAGATCCTTGATCTGTTTCTGCTTTTCCTGCAGGTCGATGCCAACTTCGTTCAGCATCGCGGCGGTCTGATGCAGTTTCTCTTCCAAGTCCGCGCGCTGGACGGCGTGGTGATGTTCCACCTGCTGCACATGCCGAAGCAATTCGCGAATGGGCGCCTTCTCCGAGCTCGGCTCGTACCGGTGATTGCGCTCGTTGATCCAGAGGGTCAGGAATGTCACGGCGGCGAGGGTGGATCCAATACTGATTATGCGTTGGGTTTTCATTTTCAGTTCTGGGGCTTGTCTTGTCGGAGTTTATGGGGTTTGTCGGGGAAATGATCAACGTTGGATTGGCAGGAGTCGGACGGGTTGCAGAATGCCCTGTGGATTGCGTGCCATGGCAAGGATTTCGCCTACCTGATTGATATCCACGGCTTCTGAGACGAACCAGTTGCGCGGCCGCTTCACCAGCAGATTAAGGTCCCACATGTGGCGGCCATTGCAAAAGAAACCGCGACGTATCCGATTGCGATCTTCCGAGACCCCAACCACGAATTCTCCCTGCAAAGCGTACGCCGGCTCTCGATCTCGCCGTCCTCAAAGTTCTCTGAAAAAATTTGAACAGATCGGAAAAAACGGGTCTAAGAGTCCGGTTTACTTGACGTCAGGGCTACTTTTTGCTGTCTCTGTCGCCTCCATTATTAGGTAGCGAAATGATTAAGGTCGAAAATCTGGTCAAAACGTTTGGCCGCAAACGAGCGGTCGATGATGTGTCGTTTACTGTGAAGAAAGGGGAAATCCTTGGATTCCTCGGTCCCAACGGTGCGGGCAAATCCACCACCATGCGCATGGTTACGGGGTTCATACCCCCGACGGCCGGGCGCATTTCCGTCGGCGACTTCGATATGCTGGATCAGCCGGTCGAAGCCAAGCGCCTGCTCGGTTACCTGCCGGAAAGCGCCCCGTGCTATCCGGACATGACGGTGCTGGGCTTCCTGAAGTTCTCTGCGGAAATCCGCGGTTTGTCCGGCTCCGAGCGGAACAGCGCGATCGACAAGGCCATCGAGCTTTGCTTCCTCCAGAGTGTGAAACACCAGAGCGTCGACACGCTTTCCAAGGGTTTCCGCCATCGCACCTGTTTCGCCCAGTCGATCATCCACGATCCGGAGATCCTGATCATGGACGAGCCGACGGACGGCCTCGATCCGAACCAGAAACGCGAGATTCGTCAGCTCATCCGCCGCATGGGTGAGAAGAAGGCGATCATTTTCTCCACGCACATCCTCGAAGAAGTCGAGGCGGTCTGCGACCGGGCGATGATCATCGACCACGGCAAGATCGTGGCCGACGGCACACCCGCCGATTTGAAGGCCCGGTCCGAACTGGCCGGTTCCGTTTCACTGAAGGTGAAGGGCACGGCTGCCAGCGCCATCCGCGGCAAGATCGACGCCATCGACCTGGTCGCCAAGACCACCACGGTTGAGGAACAGGACGGTCTCGCCTGGGTTCGCGCCTTCCCGAAGGACGCTCCCAAGAACGGCGAGGTTTCCGCCGCCGTCGCCGCGGCCGCCAGCAAAGAAGGCTGGAACGTCGTCGAGGTCTACACCGAAAAAGGACGCCTCGACGAAGTGTTCTGGAAAGTGATCATCGGGTACTCCATGCCAGGGATTGGACCGTTCACCGAGATGATCA
>JBMYQZ010000163.1:0-9305 GCA_049601855.1 Limisphaerales bacterium
GGTTCGCGTGGACTGATCCCGCGATGGCGAAGAGGAACAGGGAAACGAGCCAGCTTCTCATGCGAGGAGTTCCGTCAGCGGACCTTCCTGATCGAGATCCTGTAGGGTCAGGTCCGGCAATCCGAACCGATCGCGACGATCACCCACGGCATGGAGCAAGGTCGTGTAAAAATTCGCGACGGTGCGGTGACCTTTCTGGCCATGCCACGGGAACCGCAGATAGCGATTGGCGGTCTTCAGCCGTCCGCCGAGATCGCCGATCACGATGATGGGCCATTCGAAGGCTTTGGCGTGATGCTGATCGGCGGCGTCGGAGAGATACACAACCAACGTGTTGTCCATCATCGTGCCTTCGCCTTCGGGGATCGATTCCAGCTTGCGCACAAAAGCCGCCAGCTTTTCGCAATGCCGCCGGCGGGTGCGGATGTGAAGCTCAGCGGCCGTCGTTTCCTGAATCGTTTTCTGGTGTCCGACTTCGTGCGCCGGAATTGGACCGGCTTCGAGATCCAGCTCGGAACCATCGAATGACACGCCGACCTTGTTGCGGCCGGCACCGGAGGAAAGGGTGATCACGTTGGTCAGGCCCGCGATGAAGGCCCCAGCGGCCACCTCGAACTGTGCTTCCATTCGTTCGAACGCGAAAGTCTTGGCCCCGAAGCGTTCGGTGATCTCCGGCGCGGCCAGGCTGATGCGTTCCTGCAGTTTCACCAAAGCCGCCTGACGACCGCTCATCGATTCGAAGGCGTGGAGGTAATGGTCGAGCTTTTGTTTTTCCGCGCCATCGAGCCGCTGTTGCATTCGTTTGACGTCGTCTGCCAGGAAATCGAGCAGCTGGGTGTTGGCGCTGAATTTCTTGCGTTCCGCCGCACCGCCACTGATGGAAAAGAGGGACTTATGTGCGCCCAGCGGACTGCATTGAGTAGGTAGCGGCACGCCTTTGCCGCGAGCGGAGACATTGTAAATGATCGATGTCTCCGGATCGGTCACCACGCCGAGGCCGCTGTGAAAGAAGATGCCCGGCAGCGCTCTCGCCAAGGCCGCGTCGATGGTTTCGGCGAAGGCATCTTTGGGACTGGGGAAGCAGCCCAATGCCCCCATGCCGCATCCGTGGTTTCCCAAGGCGACCCGCCCCGACAGGCCGTGGATAAAGGACATGCGATTGGCGAATGGCTCCAGCGGAGCCACGGAGTCGGCGAACTTGTGGCCGACCAGTGGACGGTCCTCGAGCCGGCTTGGTTCAGCGGGACGCTCAATGCCTTCCGGCTGGATTTGATCGGGATACATCCCGTTGCCCTGCACAAAGAACAGGATCCGTGCCGGCTTTGCCACGGAGGCTTCGGTCGCCGCTTCGAGTTGGCGGAGGAACGGGGCAAGGAACACGCCACCGGCACCGAGTGTGGCACCTCGGAAGAACGTCCGTCGGGGAATTTTGTTCGAGTTCATCGTTTGGTTGGAGCCTTCGGTAAAGAGTAAGTCAGAACAAAGTCGCGCAGCGACGTTTCACCAATAGCCGTGGGTTTCAACCCACGGTTTCCGATCGCAAGCCAAGGCGTCACTACGCGACGCGGGAATTGTGGGATTCTCACCCGTGGGTTGAAACCCACGGCTACCATTGGCATGTCGCTACGCGACTCCGGGTGATTGAGATTACGATACTCATTCTTAAGATCCTTCACTCAGCACCTCCTTTCCCTACAAATCGAAGCAGAAACGAATCCGAGGAAAGGAGCGAGACGACCAATGCCTCGAAGCTGCCATCGTTCTCGCGATAGGCGGCGTGGGCTTGTTGAAGGGTGGCGGCATCGCCCAGTGTTTCGTTGCGGCCCATGAAGAAGCGAAAGGCGTGACGGACGAACACCTGCTCGACGTGTTCTGAGTTCCCCAATCGTTCCATCAGTTCAGTCGGTGAGGCCACGGTTCCTGTCTCGATGTTGCCTTCGACGAACGTGATTGCTCCTGAGGTGTTCACCGGCCGGCCGAGTTCCGTGCGCTGACGGCGGCCGTAGTGGGTGTATTGCTCGAAGGGGAGGCCCAATGGATCCATCTTCTTGTGACAGCGCCAGCAGTCCGATTCTTTCGTGGCGGCCACGAGGCGTTCGCGGAATTGCTGATGTTCGTTTTCAGGCACCTTCGCTTCGACGCAGATCGGCACGTCCGGAATTGTTCCACCCAGCAAATGGGTGCGAATCCATTTGCCCCGTTGGACGGGATGATTGTCGAAGTTCCCGCTCCAGGCCGCGAGCCAAGCGGGGTGAGTCAATACGCCGGCGCGTTGGCCGGGGGGCATGCGGAGGGGTTGCTGGTCGGTCCAGATCCAATCGCGGGACAAGCCGTAGATCGTCGCGTATTCGGGATCGGATTTGACCGGGTTGTTACCGTTGCCTGGCTGCCTGAAGCTGGGCTGAAACGCGATTTTGGCGTTCTTAACCTTATCTTCGAAATGCTCGATATCGACGAAGTAGTGATCCGTCGTCAGCAATTCGCGCAGCACCTGACGATCCTTTTCGAGGATTGATTGGATCAGATGTTCCAGATCCTGCACCAGCAAATTGGGCAGGTAATAGCTGCGTTTCGGTTTGTCCTTAAAAACTTCGAGTGCGTAGGGGTAATGGAAGAACTCGCGGAAGAAATCCATCACGCGGGAGTTTCCAAATCGTTTCGGCGGATTCTGGAATCGGAGTTTTACGTGCGTTGCAACTCCTTCGTTCGTGCTGAGTTCGTCCTTCTCGGCCGCCTTGATCAAGCGATCGTCGGGGGCATCTCCGAGCGCATAGGAAATCGCCAGGGCGGTTTCCATCGGGGACAGCCGGACCCGTCCATGTTCATCCGGCTTGCCTTCGCCGAGTTCCTCGCGGAAGAGGGCTTCGGGGCGCATGTAGATCGCCATCAGCAGGCGTTCGGCTCCGGCCTGCCGTCCGTTCTTCTTTACGACGTCGCGATAGAAGCGGGTGAAGCGCTCGAATTCCGGCTCCTCCGGTTCACGCATGAGGATCTGCAGAAAGGTTTTCCTGATTACCAAGCGCACCTGCTCGTCGGTCGGTGTCTCCGGTTTTTCGGTCAGCGACGTAAGCGCAAACTTGGAACGGATCGGAACGATCTTTTCCGCATTCGCCAACAGCATTTCGGTCGTGGGTTCATCGATGAAGTACCGCGCCGCGTAATCTCGAAACTCCTCGCCGTCGGCCAGCACCAATGGATCGGTGAGCGCATGGGTTCGCTTCAGTCGCGCGCCCCCGATTTCGAGGTTGCCGTAGATTCCCTGGCGTAAGCGCCAGATCCGGGGCGGGCCGGGAATCACCGGTCCTTTGGCCGGTTCGTCAAACAGAGCGGCGTGATCGACGTAGTTGCCGAACTCGGGCAGCTTCAACTTGGCCTCGATCGGAAAGCCCGGTTGTTGTGTTTCGAGCAGTTTGCCGCGAATCCAACCGAGCAGAACCTCGCGCTCGGCGGCAGCCGGTTGGTCCGCCTTGGCGGGAGGCATGTCGTGGAATTTGACCCGCTCGAAGAGGATGCGCCATTTCTCGAAGTCGGGTCCGCCGGCGATTTTGGGATCGATGCGTTCCAGTGACAGTCTCCCTTTCGCGGTTTCCTCATCGTGGCAATCGAGGCAATACCGATCCAGGAAGGGAACGATCTTTTTTTCAAAGGTCGGATCCTTCGCCGCAGCCGACGGAATCGAAATCCCGATCAGGATGCTGACGGACAGGATGGTTTCAATGAATCGTCTGGGGGGACTCATGCCCTGGCTTGCACTAATTGCGGCCTTGAACCTCAACCGGGTGCTTGGCGGTGAATGATTCAGGGAACGGACCATTACCGCGTGGAATCTGGCTTTCAGGCAACTTCAAACGGCGTTCGACGGGGCCGCGATCAAACGGGCTGTGACTATCGAAAACGTGTTGCGTGGCCTGCCACATGAAGTTGCATCCGGGTTGGGCCTTGCGGGCGGCATCGAGAGCCACGGGTGAAACAGGATTGCCCTGAAGTTTCACCTTGCGGAGCTTGGCGAGGCCGTGAAGGGGACGGAGATCGGAAACCGGGTTGCAATACAGCGCCAGGTGTTCGGCCTCGGTCCAATTCGCAACGGGACCGAGGTCGGAAATCTGATTTCGAAACAGCGGGACAAACTTCAGCTTCCGTAAGTTCTTCAACGGACTCAGATCGGTGATTTGGTTTGAGCCGAGGTGCAGCTTTTCCAAATCAACGAGTCCGGTCAAAGGTGTCAGGTCGGAGATCTCGTTGTAGTCCAGTACGAGACTTCTGATCTTCGTGAGTCTTGCCAGCGGCGTGATGTCGGTCAGCCCCATTCCCTTCAATGGAAGATGGGTGACGCGTTCATAATCGGCCTTGGTGATTTCGCCCTCCGGTTTGCGAATCCGCTCGCGGATCGCGGCTTCAATCCGCACTGCCGATTCTTCAGCCGAGCAAACGCTGCGGGTGAGAAACTGTTTCTTTTTCTCCTGCGCGGGCGCTCCCAGGGCAAGGGCGCAAAAGATCAAGGCAAGCAGGCTGGTTGATGCCCGTTGTTTCGCGTTCATCAGAACCAGCGTTTGGAGAGGCGGCCGAGTTCCAGCTTTTCGAGGTTTTGCTGGTGTTTGGTCAAGTGGGATTCGGCGGCTTTCAGTTGGGTCTTCAGCTGTTTGTTGTCGGTGGCATTCGTGAGTTGCTGTTTGAGTTCCGCTATCTTTTTCTGATCGCGTTCCAGCCAGCCTTCGAGTTCCTCCTGACGGGTGTCGTAGACTTCGTCCATGGTCCAGGCGCCGACTTTCTTCAGATAGGCGTCGAGGTTGCGGATCATTTCCTTGGTTTTGTCCGGCATCTTCTTGGACAGGTCGTTGGATTCGCCCATGTCTTCGGCAACGTTGAAGAGTTTGACTTCGCCGGTGTTGAGTTGGCGCATGAGTTTGTAGTCGCCGGCACGGTAGGAGGTGATCGGCGTCGTGTAGTGGGCGGGAAAGTGGAAGACCATGCCGGTGTCGCGCTGGGCGAGTTTGCCGGCGTTGCCGTTCTCAAAGACGGGGCGGAGGCTGATGCCGTCGAGGTCGTCGGGTAGTTTGGCTTTGCTGCCGGCGAGGTCGTGCAGGGTGGTGAGGTAGTCCCACTGGGCGACGGGTTGGTCGCATTGGGAGTTCTTCGCGATGCCGGGACCGGCGACGATCATGGGGATCCGCAGACCGCCTTCCCACATCTTGGCTTTGCCACCCTGAAGCGGAGCATTGCTTTGCCCGCCGCCGTTGTCGGAGGAGAAGATGACGTAGGTATTCTCTTCCAGACCAAGGGCCTTCAACTTGTCGAGGACGATGCCGATGGAGGTGTCCATGTCTTCCATCATTGCGGCGTAGTTGGCTTTCTCCCAATGAGCGCGCAGGTTCTTGGGCATTTCGGCGGCATTGGCGTCGAACTTGGAGATATCGGGGATGCCGCCGGCGATGCCTTTCTGTGTGGCGAGGATCTTCAGGTATTTGGCACGCGTGCTCTTCAGAGAGGTGTTGCGCACGTGCACGGCGTAGTGGGAGATCATCAGGTAGAAGGGCTTCTTGTCCTCAGCGCGTTTCTCGAGGTAGTCCACCGAGGACTTGGCGAGACTGAACATGCGCTTGGGATCGTCCGCCGGGATGGGCGTCTTGGTCGCCGGTTCCCACCAGTCGCCATGCCCATTGCCGTTGGGATGTTTGTGGATGAAGTCAGTAACGTCGTATCCGTGATCCTTGAACCAATGCATGGGGGTGCAACCCTTGCCAAAAAAGGCGGTCGCGTAGCCCTTGTCCGCTTCCTTTAGCATTTCGGCAATGGACAAGTTCTTGCTCATGTCGATCTTGCGCTTGTTCATGACGACGTCGTGAATCGAGACGCATCCGACGCGGGCAGTGGTCATTCCGAACTGAATGCTGGCACGGGATGAGGTGCACACGGGCGATGGGCAGTAGGCGTTCGAGAAGCGCATGCCGCGGGCGGCCAACTTTTCGAGGGCGGGTGTCTGATGGAGTTCGTGCGCGAGTTCGGGGCGGTCCTTCATCATCGGCACACTGGTCTGCGTGTAGCCCAGATCATCGGCGTAGATGATGATGAAGTTCGGGGAACGTGACGATCCATCCAGATTTCGCTTCGCGGCGGAAGTATCAACCACGAAGGCACTAAGGACACAAAGAAGGAAGGTGAGGTGTTTCATTGACTATCTGATTTCTGAATTTCGTAGCTTCGATTGGTAATCGAAGTTGAGGCATTCGACTACCAGTCGAATCTACTTACAGGTCGTGGTTTTACGGCTTCTGCTTGAGGACTTGGTCTTCGGTGAGATCCACCCACTTGGCTTCGACGATCTCTTCGGCGTTTTTCTTGGGTGCGCTTTCTCTCCAAGAGTGAAATTCTGCATGGAGTCGGGTTTTCTCTTTGTTGAGTTCGTTCTTCTTCAGTTTCTGGTTCAGGTCTTTCAGCAATTTGGCTTTTTGGGCTTCGAGGTCGGAGGGGTTTTCTTCCTTCAGTTGGGCTAGCTTCTTTCGGAAGCCTTCTTTGGACTGATTGCCGAACTTGTCCATGGTTCTGTAGAGGGCCTCGCGGACCTGTTCGGCGGTGCCGCCGTCGACTTCTTCGACATACTTGCGGCGGATCTCGTCCATCATGTGGACCTTGTCAGGCATGGCGGTGTGGAGGTCATGTTCTTCGCGGTAGTCGTCCTTCAGGTTGAACAACCGGATCTCGCCGGAGTTGAGGTGGCGCATGAGTTTGTAGTCACCGATGATGATGGAGCTGATCGGCGGGTGGTAGTGGCAGGTGTAATGATGGATGATGCCGGGGGCACCGCGCTTTATCTTGCCCTTGTTTCCCTTCGCAAACACATCGCGGAGACTGCCGCCATCGACGCCTTTGGGCAGCGGGGCTTTGCTGTCGCTCAGGTCATGGAAAGTGGGGAGGAAATCCCATTGCACGATCGGCACGTCGCATTGGGAACCGGGTTTGATGCCGGGGCCGGCAATGACGGTGGGGACGCGGATGCCGCCTTCGAAAATGGAACGTTTGCCTTCCTGGAGCGGGCCGTTGAAGCGACGCATGACGCCATCGATCTTTTCCTTGCGGGAGTGTCCGCCGCCGTTGTCGGAGGTGAAGATGATGTAGGTGTTGTCGAGTTCGCCCTTGTCCTTGAGCGCGTCAATGAGCGCGCCGACGTTCATGTCCATCTCCTCGATCATCGCGGCATACATGATTTCGCGCTGCACGGGGGATTTCGGTGCGTCAATCTTGTCGGTGTCGCGGTCCTGGGAGATCCAGCGTTTCTTGCAACGTTCGAAGGCTTCCTTGGTCGCCAGGTGCGGGATGTGCGGGGCGTAGTGGTTGACCATCAAGAAGAAGGGCTGTTTGCCGGCGACCTTGTTGACGAAGGCGACGGAATCCCGGCGGAGCGAGTGGAGGCGCTTGGGGTTGTCCGGCGGAAAGGGGGTCTTCTTCTTCGGATCCCAATAGGAGCCATGACCGTTGCCGTTGCCGCCCGGTTCGCCAGGCAATTCGTCGGTTACGTCGTAGCCGGCGTCCTCGAAACGACCGAGGGCACTTGCGCCTTTGCCGAACATGGCAGTTGCGTAGTTACGTCCGGATTCCTTGAGCATCTCGCCCATCGTCGTTTCGTCGTCATAGCCGTCGGGTCGCTGGAAACTGGAAAGGACATCGAAGACGTTGCGGTATTGCATGCGGGCGGAGGATTTGCCGAACTGGATACTGATGCGGGATCCGGTACAGGTCGGAGTCGGTGCATAGGCGGCGGTGAAGCGAGCGCCGAGCTTGGCGAGGCGTTCGATGCCGGGAGTCTGGATGAAGTCGTGCTTGGTGCTCGGTTCCTTGTCCATCATCTGGACTGAGGTGTCGGCATAGCCGAGGTCGTCCGTGTAGATAAGGATGAAGTTGGGGGAACGTGACGTTCCATCCGATTTTCGCTTCGCGGCGGAAGCATCAACCACGAAGGCACCAAGGACACAAAGGAGGAGGGATTGGAGTAGTTTCATTGTGATTCTTTCAGAGAGTTGGCGTAGGCGCGACAGCGTCTTGGAGTGCGCCGTCGCACGGCGCTTTGTTGCGCCAGATTGATGCAATGGGTATTGGGATACCAAAAGTCGTTCGAAGAGCCACGTCCAACAAAGCGGTCTGCGAGACCGCACTCCAGGACGCTACCGCGAGATTTGTAGACGGTCGGGTCATTTTCAGTTCTTATCCGCAGTGCCGCGGTCTTCGTGCAGTTTGATCAGTCGCTGGGAGCGATCGAGTTGTCGGTCTTGGAAGCTGACGTGGTTTTCGGAGATCTGGACCTTGAAGGCCTTCTGCTTGTTGTCGGGATCGGCGGCAAGTTCGGCCTTGAGCTTGGCGAGCCGCTTGCGGCCGTTCTCGATCCAGCCTCCTTCGAGAAGTTTCACGTAGTTGCGGCGTGTCAGAGTGACGGTTTCAGCGTTGACCGATTTGAGATAGGCCGCGCGCTGTTGGTCGAGTTTCTTGACCAGCTTGGGCATTGCAGCGGAGAGATCGTTTTTCTCGCCGATGTCTTGGTTGAGGTCAAAGAGTTCGAGTCCGAGGGTGTCCAGATCCTTGCGCAGCTTGTAGTTGCCGACGCGAATGGCGGATTCGGCGACGCCGGTGTGCCAAGGGAAATGGAAAACGAGCGCTTCTGTATTACGCTTCACCTTGCCCTTGTTTCCGTTCTCGAAAACGTCACGGAGACTGCCGCCATCGAGTTCCGAAGGAAGCGGTGCGGTGCCGCCGGCCAAGTCGTAAAAGGTCTGGAGGAAGTCCCATTGCACGACCGGGACATCGCAGTAGCTGCCGGCTCTAATTCCGGGGCCGCGGACGAAGGACGGCATACGAATTCCACCTTCATAGAGACTGCCTTTGCCTGCCTTGAGAGGTGCATTGCCGCGAAAGCCGCCTCCGTTGTCAGAGGTCAGGATGACGTAGGTGTTGTCGGCGATGTCGAGTTCGTCAAGGGCGTCGAGCAGGGTTCCAAAGGCGCGATCAATATCATCGAGCATGGCTGCGTAGTTGATGATCCAGCCGTGGTTGTATTGGGAGATGGACATCTCCTCCCGCGTCTTGTCGTCCTGCTTCAGATACTTCCGGCCAATCGGCATGCTGCGGTATTTTTCCCGCGTCTCCTTCAGCGAGTCGTGCCAGATGTGCATGGCGTAGTGGGAAAGCTGCAGGTAGAAGGGTTTACCGGCCTCAGCTTGTTCCTTCATGAACCCGATGCTCTTGTCCGTAAGCGAGAAGATGCGCTTCGGGTCGTCGTCAGGGAGATGCATCTTGCCGTCGTCGGCGAAATCTCCGGG